>JAIRPZ010000042.1 GCA_031256755.1 Planctomycetaceae bacterium | reverse complement strand
TTTGCCAATTTTTACTCCTTTTATTCTTCGCGCTGATCTCCTTCCCGTTTTTTATTATCCGTTTCTTGTGAATATTGCTGCCTCTATTGCTTTAGCGGGAATTTGCACTGTACACTGTTTTGCAAACGTTGCAATTATTTTCTTGTTTGCTTATGCTGCTGCGGCTTCCCTTCCCGGTGCTTGCTAAAAATAACCGGCAGAACACAGAAAACGGCGGGACGACCTGTGTCCCGTAAAACAAAAAGCAAGAAAGGTGCGGATAATCCGCGTCCTAACTTGCAATTATTTTCAAACCCGTTAGAATGACCGGCGAAAAATAATTTTCAGCAGCAGTACAGATATTTATGGATTTCAATACAGTTTGGACGATCACGATCAACGTTCTCCTCGTCATTATCGGCTTCAACGCCCTCGTCATCGTCCACGAATTCGGTCATTTTGCCGTTGCCCGGCTTTGCGGTGTCCGCTGCGAAAAATTTTACATCTGGTTCGATTTCTGGGGACTCAAGTTTTTCAAATTCAAATGGGGTAATACAGAATACGGTCTTGGTCTCTTTCCGCTCGGCGGGTACGTCAAAATGCTCGGTCAGGAAGATGACCCGGGAAAAATCCGCGAAGAAATTGAACGGGCAAAAGCACAAGAGCAAGGCAGCGAACCGCCGCAACAGGACAGTGCGATCTCTGCCGCCAGCCGCAGTTCATCCCTGTTTGCACCCGACAGTTATCTTTCCAAAAGCGTGCCGCAGCGTCTGGCAATCATCGTTGCCGGCGTGGCAATGAATTTCATTTTCGCGGTCATTTGCGCTGCCGGAGCGTTTATGATCGGCGTGAAAGAAACCGCACCGGTCATCGGCAGTACGGTTGCCGGTTCGCCTGCATGGCAGGCAGGTCTTCAAACCGGCGACCGCGTCCTCGAACTTGACGGTTCTCCTGCCCGAACCTATCGGGACATCCAGATGAAAATGATCGGCGGCAACCGCAGTGTCACACTGACCGTTAAGCGAAACGAAGAAGAGAAAGAAATTGCCGTTTCGCCCCGAAAAAGAGAAGGGGAACTCGCCCCCATGATCGGCATACTTTCCTGTCCCTCGCTGGAACTCCTGAAACTCAAAACCGGTCCCGTTGATCCGCAGCAGGAACGGTTTTACGATGCGGAATCCCTCAAGAAACTGAAAGCCAATTTCCGTGCGGAAAACCTTTCGCCTGTTTTTGTTACAAAAATCAAAGGAACGCCGGTCGGCACGTTTGCCGAATATCAGGATGTTCTGCTGAAAAACCTTGACGAGCCGCAAGGAGAGTATGATGATCCGGTCACTGTATCGTTCAGCGACGGGACAGAAGCGGTGCTGCCTCTTGTTCCGATGCGGCAGATTCCGGTCTTTTTCAGAATGGGTCCTATCGCCGCCGTGATGCCCGGTTCCGATGCGGAGAAAAAAGGAATCGAGCCGGGAGATACTTTGCTGGCTGTTGACGGCATCGGCGCAGTGCTGAAGGAAGACGGTTCGTCCGGTCCGGATCGGATTGATCCGCTGCGTCTGCCGCAAACGATACTGCGGAGAGTAAACTACCAATTGATGCACAACCTTCCGTTGTCGCTCTTTGTTGACATCCGCAAGAAAGACGGCAGCAGACAGCATTTGGAAATCGAGTTGACTCCCGACCGTTCCTTGCCCGGTTTCAGCGGCACGTCTATGCGGGATACCGTCGGTTCAACCGCTCTCGGTTTGACGTGGGAAGTCGAACCGGTCATTGACGGTCATCTTCCGCCGCCGAAATACAAAGCCGAAGATGCTCCGGCAAACATCACTTTGCCGGAAACAGGAGACAAAGTCACCGGCATTGAGTTTCTGAATTGCGAACCGTTTTTCAATAAGATGTCATTCTGCGAGAAAACCGAAACCGGTTTCTTTCTGCACGGCATCGGAGAGAAAATCGGTATTCCGTATATTTTCACATTTTTATTGCAGGAAGTGAAACCGAAAGAAGGAAAAACGCTTGCTGTCCGGTTAAATCTTGAAAGTGCGGACGGAAAAACGAAAGTGCTTGATTTGCCGGTCCATTATGCAGCGGAATATCCGAACCGCTGGTACCGCCCGGATCGCGGATTATTACTGCAAACGCAAAAAACGGTCGTTACGGCAAAAAATATCGGCGATGCTCTATGGCTCGGAACCGAAAGAATGATCAGCGATTCGTTTGTGATTTACCGGTCGTTGCAGGCATTGACAACCGGTACGGTTTCGGCAAAGGCGATGAGCGGACCGGTCGGTATCGTTTGGCTGCTGTACTACATTACCAGTCAGGGGATGAGTGAATATTTGCTGTTGCTTTGTCTCATCGGGGCCAATTTAGCGGTGATTAACATTTTGCCGATTCCGCCGCTGGACGGCGGACACGTGATTTTCCTGCTTTACGAGGGGCTATTCCGCCGTGCGCCGAATGAATGGGTGCAGGTGATTTTGAGTTATATCGGCTTATTCCTGATTCTGCTGCTAATGGTCTGGACGCTGTCACTAGACTTGGCGTGCATTCCGAGATGGTGAACCGGTTTCACCGCCCCCGCCGGTGACGGCGGGAAAGCCGATTTGAAGATAATTTTTATTTTTTGCTAGCAATTTTTCACTTTTCATGCGAAAATAGAGGCGCAGGGAGATTTTGTTTTTCCTTTCTTTGAATTTCCGACAATGAAACGGACAGCATTTACTTTGATTGAATTGTTGACAGTGATTGTGATCGTTGCCATGCTGGCTGCATTATTGCTGCCCGCAGTGAACGCTTCGCGGGAAGCAGCCCGGCGGGCGCAGTGTGTTACCCGGCAGCGTGACATCATTTTGGCAATGCACGCCTACAACACCGATTACGAATGTCTGCCGGGTTCGCTGAACCAGATGTATGCTCCGCCTTCGGCCTTTTCGTGGGTTGTGGCGATTCTGCCGATGCTCGGCGAAAATCAGCGGTACGAAGCCCTGATGAATGATCCGGCAGCAGATACCGGAAGCCTCGAAGTTGTCATTTGCCCGTCTGCAAAAATCCGCGGGAATACTTCGCCGCTCCACTACGTTGTGAATTGCGGACCCGTTGAGGAAACCGATATGGGGTCCCAAACCGCCGCCTTTGTGCTTTTCCGAGACCGGCGGAACAGCACGATCAACAAAAAAGTCAAACTGGAAGAAATCCCGGACGGTACAGGTAATACCATTCTCCTTTCGGAAAACATTGAGGAGAAGGAATGGTCTCCCCGTAATTTCAATCTGCCGTCAGATGACAGTGATCTATTACTTCCTCCTCCTTCAACGAGAACGGGAGAATTGGGCGGTACGAGATCTAAGGTTGTCGTTAAAAATTGCGGTTTTCTGTGGGATAGTTGTGTCCCCCCTGCGACGCATCCCGCTCCCGCTTATCCGCGCCCGTCTTCGTATCATGCAGGTGTTTATGTTGCCGGTTACGGCGATGGTTCGGCAAAAACGTTCAGCGATGAAACACCGGTAAATATTTATCTCAAAGCGGTCTGTCCCGATGATGAAAAAGCCAAAAG
>JAIRPZ010000345.1 GCA_031256755.1 Planctomycetaceae bacterium | reverse complement strand
CGAATAACAGCGGTACGGACAAGGACACAGATAAGGACATCATTTTTCTGAATTTGCGGACAATTCTAGCCGTACAGAAAATTTAGTCAATCGTCCTCATTGATAATTAAAGAGACGGCAGGCATCAGACGGCAGACGGCAGCAAGAAAGAATCTTTTCTGCTGCCGTCTGCTATCTGCCGTCTGTAATCCGCTGTCTGCAAACTAATTATCAATTATCCATTCTCCATTATCAATTCTCAATTATTCTCCCGCCTGTCGGGGCGTTTTTGCTGTATTCAGCGTTTGGTAAATCGTTTGCGTCAATTCTTTCAATCCGGTTCCGGCAGCCGCCGAAATAAGCCAAACCCTCCGGTTCAGCCGTTCCGAAAATTGCCGCCGCACATCTTCCGCTTCCGGCAAATCCCCTTTCGTAATCACCGCCAATTCCTGCCGCTCTCCCAGCGACGCATCAAACGCCGTCAATTCACGCCGGATCGTTTCATAATTTGTCCATGGCTCCGTTCCGTCTGCCGGTGCCGGTTCAATCAAGTGAATCAGCAAGCCCGCCCGCTGAATGTGCCGCAGAAAATCATGTCCCAGTCCGACTCCCCGGTTTGCCCCCTCAATCAAACCGGGTATGTCCGCCATCAAAAACGCATGATCCAAATCAACATGCACCAAACCAAGATGCGGATGTTTCGTGGTAAAAGGATAAGCGGCAATTTCCGGTCTTGCCGCAGAGAGAACCGAAAGCAGCGTACTCTTTCCGGCATTCGGTTTGCCGACAAGTCCGACATCAGCAATCATTTTCAGTTCAAGACGGATTCGCCGTTTTTCGCCGTCTCCGCCCGGCTCGGCTGTACGCGGAGCGCGGTTTGTCGCCGTTTTGAACCGGGCATTGCCTTTTCCCCCTTTCCCCCCCTTGCAAACAATCACCGTTTCGTCCTTGACAGCAAGGTCTTTCAAGAGGAAATCATATTTTGTATCAAAAATCATTGTGCCGACCGGCACATCAATCATCAAATCGGCCGCACCGGCACCGTGCCGTTTTGCCCCGGAACCGGAAACGCCGCTTTCGGCTTTCCAAATCCGCTGCTGGGCAAGATGGATGAGGGAGTCGGTATCGGTACTTGCCCGAAAGATAACATTTCCGCCGTTGCCGCCGTCGCCGCCGTCGGGTCCTCCTCTGGGAACATATTTTTCCCGCCGGAAACTGACACAGCCGTTGCCCCCTTTTCCCGCTTCCACTTCGATTTCCGCTTCGTCAATGAACATTCGGGGAATTATAACACACTGTCTCTCCGGTTAAACCGTCAGCACAGTTTTTTCCGCAGAGATCAGGACGTTTTTTTGCTGTCCGCTGTTCGGAATCCGCCGCCCGCCACGCCGCAATCTCGCGGTGATTTCCGTTTAGCAGCACTTCGGGGACCGCCAAACCCCGGTATTCCCGCGGACGCGTGTATTGCGCACAATCCAATTGCCGGTTGCCGGCGGAAAAAGAATCGTACCGGTTTGAATCTTCGTCTCCCAGCACGCCGGGCAGAAGCCGCATCACCGTTTCAAGGATCACCATCGCTGCGGTTTCACCGCCGTTCAAAATATAATCGCCGATAGAAATTTCTTCCGGCTGCAAAATGTCCGTGATCCGTTCATCAAAACCTTCGTACCGCCCGCAAAGCAAAAGGATGCGTTTTTCTTCGGCAAGCGATTCGGCAAGACGCTGATGAAATGTCTGCCCCTGCGGCGAAAGTAAAATCAGCCGTCCGGGTTCATGGCTCCGGCTGCGGACATCTTCAACGCAGGGAACAACACGGTCGACTTTCAGCACCATTCCGGGACCGCCGCCGAAAGGACGGTCATCCATCGTCGCATGTTTGTCGTCCGCCCAATCCCGCATATTATGCAGACGTACATCAATCTTGCCGGCTTCGAGAGCATTTTTCAGAACGCTCTCGGAAAGAAAACCGTCAAAAATACGGGGAAAAAGGGTAAATATGTCAAATTGCACGGGACTGATTGCGGAATGGATTTCCGCCGGTTAATCGTGATGCCGCTAGGTTGTCTCTGCGATCCGATGCACGGCCCGTTCCGGCAAGAAGCCGGCATCACGCGGCGGTTTCGTCACTTTGCCGGCATCGTTGGTGTGGAAATGTTTCGTAATCGTATCCAGTTTTTGCGCCATCACCGATAACTGCGCCACCGCCGCCGCCGAATCAGAAACCGTTTGCGAATTCTGTTCCGCTGTTTGCGCCACCTGACTGACCGAAAGATTCACCTCGTTCAACCGCTGAGCCTGCGTATCCGATTCATGGCTGATTTTAGAAACAATCGAACTGACCTGCTGCACTTGCAGCATTATTGCATTCAACGCCGCCGAAGTTTCAGTGGCAACGGTACTGCCGGTTTCAACCTGCCGGATTGACTCTTCAATCAACGCCGCCGTTTCCTGCGCCGCCTTCGCACTTCTCGCCGCCAGATTACGGACTTCCTCCGCAACCACGGCAAAACCCTTGCCGTGCGCACCGGCACGCGCCGCTTCCACCGCCGCATTCAACGCCAGCAGATTCGTCTGAAACGCAATGTCGTCAATCACACGGATAATGTTTTTAATCTCCTGCGAACTCTTGGTGATTTCCGTCATGGCATCCGTCATCTTCTGCATCTTTTGCTGTCCGGCAGCCGAGCCGTCCGTCGCCTGCACTACAAATTTCTCCGCATTCCGCGATTCATCCGCATTCATTTTCGTCTGTGTGTTCAGCCCGTCAATCGACTGGGAAACATCACGGAGTTGCGACGAACTTTCAACCGAATTGGCAACAAGACGTTCATTCATCACCGTTAACTGATCGCCTTCATTGGAAATCGCTCTGGCAAGCGAAGTCAAATCTTTGAGCGAATCATAGAAAGCATACCGCATTTCGATAAAGGCAATGCCGAGCGTATCGTGCGGCGAAGCAAGCGGTACCCATGTTGTCAAATCGCCGTTGGCAATCTGCACGGCAACATCGGTTTTTGCTTTCAGTTCCGTGGCAACGGAATTAAACGCTTCGGCAAGAATCTGCAACTCGTCTTTCGTGCGGACATCCAGACGGATTTCCAATGCCCCGCTGGAAAGGGCTTTAGCGGCAACAGTCATTTGTCTGATCGGTCCGGTAATTTTACTGACCATCACCCAAAGGACAGCACTGAAAATCAGCAAACCGATAACCGTAATGACGATGTTGCTGACCATCGTTTGCCTGACGATGGCACGCTCTTCTTCCACAGGCAATCCGATAAAGATCGCACCGATTGTTTTGTTGGCAGTACGGTTGACAAGCGGCTGATAGTGAACTCTCATCGCTCTTCCTAAAACGGCAGCCGTACCGGTATACTCTTCCTGCCGGTCGAAAAGAGCGGCTTCGATCCCGGCATTTTTCAATTCGGTACCCACGGCTTTTTCACCGGTTGCCGGATCAATCAGCGAGGTTGCCGCCCGCCGTTTTCCGACAAAAGTCGTTGTTTCCACCTGATAGGTATTTTGAACATGTTTAATCCAGTCTTCCTCCGTCTTGTCCCTGTCCAGTCCGAAACCGCAGGAAAGTGTGCCGATCAGCGTATGCCCGTCGTCCGGATCAAAAACAGGAGCAGCGGCACGGACCGTGATCGGATTGGCCGCCGTGGATTCAAAATAACAGACGGCGTGATGTTTGGCGATGACATATTGCATACTCGGCGTATCGGAAAGGTTGTCGCCGAATTTCGCCGGATTTGCCGACCGGAGAATGACATTGCCTTCGGCATCGGTGACAGTAAAGAAGTCGGCTTTTTTGAACGTGTCATAATCTTTGTAGATTTTAAGGAGAGCATCCTGAAGGGGTTTGAGGGCTTCGGTGCGGATTTTGAGGGTTTCGGTGTCATTCGCGGTTTTAGCGGTTTGATAGGATTTGAAGGCGGGCAATGCGGCTTTGCAGGCGGCGGCTAATTCGGCACGAAAAGCAAAAGCCCGTGCCTGTTCGAGGGCAATGCCTTCGAGGGCGGCGAGATCGTTTTTCACATACCGGGCGATGTCGGCGATGCGTTTGTCTGCCTGCGCATCGACAAAAGCGGCAAACGCGTAGATGCCGCAGGCAATCGAAACGGAGAACAGCAGGATAGTTGCAGTAATAGACAGCAGGAGCAGTTTAGAGCGAATTCCCATGGGAGTTGAAACAGGTTGAAAGGGGAGTGCGGTTGAGATAAACACAATACCGCACGAAACAGCGTTATTATAACTTACGCAGCGGCAAAAGTCAAGAAAGCCGAAGGATAGGATTAGCCGAATGTAAGGCGAAGGGACTTGCCAAAGGCGAGGCGAAAAAAGCCGCCGAAGTGGCGCGGAATATGAAAGCGAAGGGTTTACCGCCGGCGTTGATTGCCGAGTTAACCGGACTTCCGGCATCGGAAATCGAGCGGCTGTGAAGCATCAATCATGCGAGCGGCTTCACGGCAAACCGCCGTTCCGCACCGGTTGCTTTTTAACGGGCAGTATTTTATACTTTTCCTTTCCGTCCGCCGTTCTTATTTAACGATGGCACTAGTAACAATTCGGATTATTGACGGTCCCGACCGGGGAAAAGATTTCAATCAGATGGCAGCACCCGTCGCTGTCGGGAGAGAAGAAGGAAATCAAATCCAGTTAAATGATCAGCGGGTCAGCCGGAATCATCTTAAAATACACGAAGTTGACGGTACCGTGCTTTTGACCGATTTGCAAAGCACCAACGGTACAAAAGTCAACGGCGAATCCGTTCACGTCTGGCAATTACAGCCGGGCGATCTCATCACCGCCGGACGTACACAAATGCTGTTCGGAACCGCTTCCGAAATCGCCGCAAGGTTGTCCGCATTGACAACAGCGGACATAACCGGTGCTGTCCGAATGTATGTTGACGAAGAGGAACGCCACGCCCTTTATCAGGCATGGAAAAATTACGGCTGCCCGACCGGAAATCCGTCAGATATATTATTGGCAAAAGAACTTTTCCGCAATCCCGGTACGGACCCGTTCGAACCGCTGCAATTATTGTTCCCGCCGAATCTGCCGAAAGACCTGCTCCCGCAGCAAGCCGCCGAAATCGAAGCGTTGCTGCTCTACGTGCATCTCCGTTTACGCTATCTTCTGGCAACCGTTCATACCGCTCCGTCCGCACCCGATTCACAGGACAACCCGCGGATCACCTTGTCCGCCGCGCAGTGGCAAAACCTTGTCGATTTACAGGCAAAAATCACGGGAATTCTTGCCCGGTAAACCTGTCAGCCGTCAAATCCGCGTTCACGGATGAGCAGCATACTGTAACCATTGCTGATACGCCTTTTCGACTTCTTCCGCTGTCCGTCTGCCTTCCCACAAACACACGCCGTAGCGGAAAACAACCGGTTTATCGTGCGTTGCCGTGACCGGTTCGCGGTGTAAATTCACCGTTGCCGACAGATAAGCAAAGACCGTTTTGCCGTCCTGCATCGTGAATGCCCGCATTTTGCGGACGTTCACCGGACAATCGAAAACGGCAACCGTCACCGGCTTGTCGTCCAAATTCGCCGTATAAGCCATCCAGTTGCAAACCGTCAGATTTTCTGTTCCGCGGAGATGTTCCGCCGGATTTTTTTCGTTGTCGGAAAAAAATGTACCGTTTTTATCCATTGATTCATGAAACCGCATGCCGAGACCGTGATAGTCATTGCCGCCGATTTTCACCGACTGCCTGCCGGGTGCCGGAGAAAATGCCGAAGTCCAATCGACCAATACGGCATCGGGAACAGCATTTTTTCCCCCAAGAAGAAAGACAATATGCCGGTCTTCACTGGCAAGTTTTTCTCCTGCCGGATTACACCAATCAAGATGTCCGCCCATCGTCTCTCTCCAGCGGGACAACTCTGTTTTTCCCTCTTTTCCGACCGGCGTAAATTTTATGTCGCTGCGGGTAACAAATGACGGCAAGTCCAGAATCTCTTTGCCTGCCTTGTTGCCCGGACGTTCTTCCCAAAAATTAACGCCGTCAATTTTGACGGCAAACATTAAGCCGTGATGATGAATGTGGTCGGCAGGAGCGTCGCGGAGAATGTTGCGTCCTTCCGGTGTGGTCAGTATGCTGATATACGGTTTGAACAGTTCTTTGCCGGGACCGCCGTGCAGAAATTGCAGCCGGTCTGTATTGCCGGTTTTGACCGTCACCCGGTCGGAAGAGGAAACGGTTTTCGATTTGACTAGTTCCTCTTCCGCCGCCGGCAGAGCGGCAGAAGAAACAACAAACGAAACCGCAGACGAAAGAATAAACGGAAAAAGCAAATGTTTCATAGGGATAGTGAAAGCAAAAGGAGAAAAACAGCGGGCGGTACTCTGCCGCCTGCCGCCGCATTATACTGAACACGGTCAAAGTCGCAACCAGTTGCCCGCCGCTCTTATTTTTCCGATCCGCCTGTTTTTATTTTCACTGCTTTTCCGGCATCAAACGTTTTCGTTACGTTTCTTTCTTTGCCGGTGACTTCAATCTCAAACGGTGTCGTTTCCGCAGACGAATACTTTTCTTCGACAAGCCGGTAGGTGTGGAAACTGACAACATCTTTTTCGCCGCTTTCCGGGTTGACTTCTGCCGAATAAACGAAATCGTCATCCCTGTTTTTCGTAACGACAACTTTGTATTTGCCTGCCGGTGCGCCGGCAAATCCGTATGTTGACATTTTGACCGAACCGTCTTCGCCGGTCATCGACACCGCCCGAAACTTCGCATTCGCCGCGTCAGCCGGTATGAATTCGACCACGGCATCGGCAAGCGGTTTTCCTTCCTGCGTGATTGTTATCGTGCAGGGATACAATTTCGGCAAGTCCTTCGGACGCGAAGCGTCTCCGCAGCCGTTCAATGTTAATGTAACGATAATGAGCGTAATCGTTGTTAATGCTTTCATTGGTTTGTTAATGGTTAAAGGTTGTTCTTTGAATTGATAATCAGGAAGACGGCAGTTTGCAGACGGCAGACAGCAGTTTGCAGAAGAAAAAATACCTGCAATCTTTCCCCTTTCTTGCTGCCGTCTGCCGTCTGATGCCTGCCGTCTTTCTAAATGCCCGTCCGGCAAGGGCTATGGCGACACGCTTTCTCCGCCGTTGATGCTTCCGAGTGCGCCCCAAACGCCGTAATTAGAGGGACCGTTAAAAAATGTGATACCAGCATCGAGAGTTCCCGTATCCACCGCATCAGAAATAAACCGTACTGAGCCGTCTCCAAGTCCGGCATTGACACCTGCCGTATGATTGCTCGTTGCCGAAAC
>JAIRPZ010000340.1 GCA_031256755.1 Planctomycetaceae bacterium | reverse complement strand
AGGGGGGACAACCGGGGACAAAATTTTTCGGACAGTATTTTCCTGACCATTCTGACAGCGGCGATCTAACGAACCGGCTGCGCATCCACCCGTTTGTGGAACAGCACGCCGCTGGGAATATAAACCTGTAAGTTTGCCGTTCCGCTTATATTTCCTGTAACAAAAATTTGCGGAGTCCCCGGGTTGCTCTTATTAACAAATACAATGCGGCACCACGTCCCGTTAGCCCGCGTGATTCCGTCAGATGAACTCGTTGTGTCCCACGTAACGAAAACATATTTTGTCTGCGTTAGTTTTTCTAAATGAGTTGCGTTGGAGAACTTAAAACTGCCGCCGTTATTTGCCGGAGTAAAAGAAATAATTGTCGTGTTCTTATCCGGCACCTGCACATCATCTTCCGGCACACGGTTCCAGCAAGCGAGAATGTCAATGGCGACGTTCGGACATAACGTCTCAAACGGCTTCGGAATGTACCAGCGTCTTCTTTCTCCCGGAGCATTATTGATCTTTAAGTCCTGCTCCTCTTGTGCTGTCAACGCCGTGACGAGGGCATGCAGATAAACCGGGCTGCAATCATTATCACAAGTTGTTTCAGGTCCTTTTGTAACAGAATCAACCCAGTAGTATTTTTGGTCAATCAGCAGTGTTTTTGCTTCCCGCAGCCGCGTTTCATAACGCGTTTCCACCCGCAACATACCGGTTGCCGGATTCGTTGAAGTATCCGTTGTAAAACGTGGAAGCGGAGGGCAATTTTCCGTTATTGTCGGCGGTATGTTGGGGTCATAATTCGGGTCATTGGGCTGTTTATAATCAGGGTTAGGTATTTGATGAGAACAGCGGACTCGTATTGTCTGCGGTATGCTTGGGTCATGACCGGCGGTACCGGGTGGTATATAATCAGGGTTAGGTATTACTTTATAGAGATAAATATTGTTCATATTGCCTGATATGGGCGAAACATCATTGGAACAGCCGAAATGAGCAGATGTCGGATGAACACAGGAAATACTGCCCGATAATTTCTGCGGCAGAAAGGTAAAAAACCAAGTGTACTTGCCGGAACTTCGAACCTTGCCGTTTTGATCGGCAAAATCAGGACGTTTATCCTCATACGACGTATAAACAATGTCGTCTTGCCCGCGAGTCCATTCCTCCCAGCGTTTAAGAGGAGTGAATGTTGCCCCGATACGGAAAATATGTTCAGGCGGGTCATTTGAATTGAACGGATCAATCAGAATGTACTTGCTGCAATTCAAGATGAGTCCGGTTCCAGCCCTGTGTGCCATCACCAAGTAGTGTTCGGTATCCTTATTATTGAGATCTCTCGTACCGGGAATCGGTATCTTGCCACTCGGCTGTATCGGCGGAGTTGTCGGTATACCGGCAGTATTGTGCCATGTTTTAATGTCTGTCTCAAGATTAGCGGGACAGTTGCCGCTTATCAGGAAATCAACGCCCCATTTGCCGGGATTGGTCATCTTGCGGAGAACGACTTCTTCGGCAGCGTTGACAAGCATATTGGCGGCATAGTCCGTGCGGTGTGCCTCGGAAATCTGAAACGCACCGTAGGGAATCACCGCCAGCACGCCCAGCAAACCGATACCGATGACCAAAATAGACGCTAATACTTCGATCAGCGATATTCCTCTTTTGGGAAGTTTTGTTGATAGCCCGTCTCTGAATTGCGCATTTTTCAATAGATAACCAGTCATTTCGCACCTCCGCAGAAAATCGGATATTCCTTACGCAGCGGGCATTTATCCTGTCAATACCCGCCGTTCAACGTCCCTTATGACCGC
Source organism: Planctomycetaceae bacterium (assembly GCA_031256755.1). Classification (GTDB taxonomy): domain Bacteria; phylum Planctomycetota; class Planctomycetia; order Pirellulales; family Thermoguttaceae; genus WRKP01. Next base: position 3,484 of record JAIRPZ010000340.1, on the reverse strand, counting down.
AATCATTATACACCGGAAAACGAAAAAAGGGACACAAGGAGTCCCTATCGAGTCATCTCTGTTTCGTTGATCCGGTCTGTTGATCCTCGTTTCTCCGCCGCTTTTTGCTGTTTTTTGTGTGTTTGTTTTACCGGGAACGGGAAGTGATCCTGTCCCTGCTCCGCGGCGCACGGGGCGTTTCCGGCTGCGGAGGAGACGGAATGGGAATCGGCTGATCATTTTGCATAAACCGCAGCCACCGCTGTTTGATCGCCGCCGGCAAAATCACCGGGTCCGGTTCATAATAACTCATATACCGTACCTGCGGGAAAATTTGCGATGCCGAATACGGCGAAGCAAAATAGTTGTGCAGCGGCGATAACGCACGCGGAAACTCTGCCGGACTGGCCGCGTATCCCCCTTCATAAGGAGTTAAACGGAACTGCTGCGTTTTTTTGTCATAAGCAAAGGCCAAGTGCGGTACATAAATCGGCTGCGCTTCCGGTTTTGCAGCGGGCGGCACAAGAGGTGCCGGTGCGTTAACGTGCGGCTCCAACTGCTGCGGGGCAAAGGCTTTTTCCCATTCCGTCCGCAAATCGTCCTTTTCTCCTTCGGGAACGGATTCGCTGGAAGCGGGTGTGCTGTCCGTTTCGTCCGAATCCGCAGCGGGAAGAGACGGCACCGCCGCAGGCGGAATGGAGGACTGAATGTACGGTCCGAAACCATAAGTTCCCGGCTGAAACATGGTTCGTTCAGGGATTTGCCCGCCGGCATAAAACGGGAATCCCGTTATCAAAACGGAAACGGCAAAAAGAAGAATCCGACGCATCAAAACGGTCTCCGGCAAAACGCTATTATGCCTGCCCTATCGGGTTGTTTTGTGCGGAAGTTTATGCAGACCGGCGGCAGCCGAGAAAAAACGCCGGTTCCGTTGTTGATTTTAACGGTTGTTCGGAAATGCCGGCACAGAGGGGGCTTGAAATTGCCGCTGCCTGCGGTATGCTGTTAGAGCGTTTCCTCTTCGTTTTTGTATTGTGAGAACATCGGCAAGCCGGGAAGGCATTTATTATCTGTTGATTGTCTTTGCGCTGTTTATCGGGGCGTTTGTCCGCGAAGTGAATGCAATGCTTCTTTTTGCGATGCTTCTGCTGGCCCCTGTTTCTTTTGCGTGGTATGCCGGACGCAAAACGTTGAGAAAAATTACGGTGAAACGGACGGTTCCAGACCGGATTTTTGCGGGAACGCCGTTTACGATCGGCATTGAGGTTGCGAAAACCCGCACTGCCGGACTTTTTTTCCGGTCGAGTTGGGGGATTGTCGTGACTGACCGTCTCCGCCGTCTTTCGCAAACCGAACCGCCGCTGCCCGAAAAAATGCTTGAGCCGGCCGTTTATTTTCCGTATCTTCCGGGGGGGCAGACGGTCTATCAATCCTATTCCGGCTGTTTGCCGCAGCGCGGACGATACCGATTTGAGCGTGTCCGGGTCTCGACACTTTTCCCTTTTGGATTTTTCCGTAATTGGGCGGATTTGCCGGTTGAAATGTCAGCCCGGAACAACGACTCGGAGTTCTGTGTTTATCCGCAGATCGGACGGCTTTCCAACCGCTGGCGGGTGCAGCAGCGGGAGACCGAGGAAAGTTTGCAGCGGACGCGTTTCCGCCGGAGCCGGCAAGTCGGTGAATTCCTTGGAGTCCGTCCGTGGCAGCAGGGGGATGCCAAGCGGAACATTCATTGGCGTTCTTTTGCCAAACACCGTTCTCCGGTTGTCCGGCAGTATGAGTTAAACCAAAACCGTGATTATGCCGTTATTCTTGACCTTTTTGACAGCGGTCAAAACAATGATGCGATTTCGGAACATTTTGAGTTAGCCGTCAGTTTTACGGCAACGCTTGTAACGGATTGGGTCAATTCCGGCAGCGGGACGCTTTTTTTTGCGGCGAATAATAAGCATGGGACGATCTTTGATTCGCTGCATTATTCTCTGCTGGATACGGTCTTAAAACAACTGGCATCGGCGGTACCGGGCAAGCATGATTACTTGCAAGAGATATTATTGAAGGTACCGGCGCAGGTTCATTCGGAAATTATTTTTGTAACATTCAGCGGTTCGGGGGATCATTTGGCTTCGCGTCTGTCGGCATTGCAATCAGATTCCCGGCTGCCGGATGTTCTGCGGCGGTTCCGTATTGTGGACACATCCGGCAGCGGTTTTGATGAACTGTTTACTGCCGGTCAATAGGGCAACCCCTGACGGACGGGTATTCGGCAGTCCGCCGGTTATAAGCGTGAAAGTACCGGAGGGGACGCATGTCTTCGGCTTTCGTCTTGACCGTTTTCTTTGGAAACGCATTTGACATTGAACCGGTAATTTGTTAGTATTTCCGCAAATTGTCTGCGTACTTGCCTATTTATGGATTTTGAATCAGTTGTTTTACCCGGCGTTGATCCGGCACGTCCGATTGTCATTGCCGGTCCGTGCAGTGCCGAAACTGAAGACCAAGTGATGGAAACCGCACGCGGTGTTGCCGCACAGGGGGTCAAAATTTTCCGCGCCGGCATTTGGAAACCCCGTACAAAACCGGGCGGCTTTGAAGGTATCGGCACTGCCGGTCTCGCATGGTTCAAGCGGGTCAAGCGGGAAACCGGTATGTACGTCACAACCGAAGTCGCGACTGAAAAACACGTTTTCGAAGCGTTGAAGGCAGGCGTTGATATTTTGTGGATCGGTGCGCGGACAACGGTCAATCCTTTTGCGGTGCAGGAAATTGCGGATGCACTTTCCGGCGTGGATATCCCGGTGCTGATCAAAAATCCGGTCAATCCTGATTTGGAACTGTGGATTGGAGCGATAGAACGGCTTTACGGTGCCGGTTTGCGGCGGATCGGCGTGATTCACCGTGGGTTTAGTTCTTATGATAAAAAAACGTACCGGAATCCGCCGATGTGGCATATTCCGATAGAGTTGCGCCGCCGGCTGCCGAATTTGACGGTTTTTTGCGATCCGAGTCATATTTCCGGCAGGCGTGATTTGATTGCGCCGCTTTGCCAGCAGGCAATGGATTTGCAGTTTGACGGTTTGATGATCGAAACGCATTGCTGTCCGGCAACGGCTTGGAGTGATGCGTCACAACAACTGACACCGGACGATTTAGACCATTTGCGAAGTTTGCTGGTCATTCGGAATGCCGACCGTCCGTCGCAGGACTTGTCGGAACTGCGGTGTAAAATTGATCAGATTGATGAAAATCTGCTGGAATTGCTTGCCCGCCGGATGCAGGTTTCGTTGGAGATTGGTCAATACAAAAAGAAAAACAATATGCCGGTTTTGCAAACAATGCGGTACAGCGAATTGATCGAAAAGCGTGCGGCGTTTGGTAAAACGCTCGACCTCGATCCCGATTTCATACGTGAAGTCCTGAAAAATATTCACGAAGAGTCCGTCCGAAAGCAAATGAATGTGATGAGCGGAGAAAAAGAGTCCCTGCCCCAATGATTTACCCTTAT
>JAIRPZ010000284.1 GCA_031256755.1 Planctomycetaceae bacterium | reverse complement strand
GTTATCCTGCGGGGAAATTTACCCCCCCCCCCCCAATGTGTTTATTGTGACGCTTGAAACGGCACAAACCGTTTTTTCCTTGCAGACGGCGGCAAAACCGTCAGGATTAGTGATGTTGTCTAATCGAATCTTACTCATCGTTTTCTCCTTAAAAGGATTGTTAAAAAATCACGCCGAAACGGCACACTTTGCCCAAACGGCATCAACGAAAGTAATATACATTGCAGAAAAGATTTGTCAAGAAACTCATCCAAAAAAATGAAAATTAGTGCATCATCCGTTTTGTTCTTGTCTCATATTGGATAAAATGCCATAATGTATCGGCAGAATGAAAATGCATGATAACGTTGCGGTCAATTTCACCGGCAGATTTGTCCGTCAACCATTTGAACGATTCTGTCCGCAACCGCCGCAATGCTGTTGTCGTGCGTGACCATCACAATCGACAACCGGTGCTGATTACAGAGTTGCCGCAGAAGTTGGATAATTTCCTTTGCCGAAGCCGCATCCAGATTGCCGGTCGGTTCATCAGCAAGCAGCAGTTGCGGCTCGGTCATCAAGGCCCTCGCAATCGCTGTCCGCTGCATTTCTCCGCCGGAAAGTTCATTGGGCTTGTGTTTCAAACGATGTGATAATCCGACTTGTTCCAGCAGTGCCGCCGCCTTGCGGCGGAAAGAAGAACGGTAAAAACAATACTCCAAAAGACCGGAACGGATCATCAGCGGCGACAGAACGTTTTCCATTGCCGTCAGTTCCGGCAGAAGATGGTAGAACTGAAAAATAAACCCAAGCCGGTAATTCCGCAACCAATCACGCCGGACGGCTGCCGCTTTGTCAATCCGCTCGCCGTTCAGTATCATTTCTCCTTCATCCGGGACATCAAGGGTGCCGAGAATGTGCAGCAGCGTGCTTTTACCGGAACCGCTTTGCCCGACCACCGCCACGAATTCGCCCTGCCGGACTTCCAGATTCACCCCTTTCAGCACAGGAATTCTGAGCGATTTTTTCCGGTACGATTTTTTAATTCCTTTAACGGCAAGCAGCGGTTCATGCAGCATAGTTTCCGAAAATGAGGCGGACGGACGGCGGTGCAACGGGCAGTGTAGCGATTTTGAGAAAACGGTTCAAGACAGAAATGAGAGCGGTCATCCAAGTCGTCCGTGATAGACGTGGCAAATCGCAACCGCCAAAGCATCCGCAACGTCCGGCGGTTCAGGGCAGTGAGCCAATTTAAGTTCCAGCCGGACAGCCCGCTGCACTTGATCTTTCGCCGCATGACCGCTGCCGGTTAAAATTTTTTTAACCTGCGTTGCCGCATAAGAAACGACTGCAATCTCCGACTGCGCCGCCGCCAGACAGATACAGCCGCGAGCGTGTCCCATCTGAATTGCTGTCACCGGACGATCATAATGACTGTAAAGTTGTTCCATTGCCAATACTTCGGGAGAAAATTTGGCAATGACTTCCCGAATCCCGTCGTAAATTTCCTTTACTTTCAACGGGATTTCCGCTTTTGCCGGACTTTGTACGATACCGGCTTCCTGCAAACGGACTCTGCCCGCAGAAACACTAATCACACCGTAGCCGGTGGTATTCAAACCGGGATCAATGCCGAGTATCATCCGCATAGTATTCCGGCATTATACCATACCGCTGCGTATTACCGCTGCGACTGATAAGCACACGTAACGCATATCCGACCGCCTTGCCCGCTGCTTTGGGCAGTGCTGCTGCCGCTGCTGAATGTGCTGCGGGAAGCCGCCGGATTCGATTGCGTGCCGCCGGTACGGTTGCACGTCGGACAGTACGAACTGGAACCGGGAGAAGCCGACCGGGAAATGCTGCCGCCGCATGTCGGGCAATACGCCGAACCTGTCGAACTGCTGCTGCCGGTGCGGGCGGCGGTTGTACTGCTGCCGACCCGGCTGCCGTTGTACGAACCGTAAGTGGTTCCGCTGCGCTGCGCCGAAGAAAGCGTGGCTCCCTGACCGGCGCGGGAACTAAATGAAGAAAATGAAATAGCACTCATCGTAACCTCTGTATGTTTCTAAATTGTTCAAGGTATGTTGGCAACGGCGAATCTTCTCACCGTGTAAGCGGATTATGCAATACGAATTCTGCCTTGCAAAATAGAAAAGATCATTTCCCGCGAAAAAACAGAAAGTTTGGTAACAATTTGACGTTTCGGCGGATTGACCGGGTTATGCCGGTTAACCGGGCAGATTCTTCTTTTCGCGCAATGCCGTCGTGTACGACCGGTTTTACACGAGCGGCACGAGTGTATTACCCCCGCCATTGGAAAAAAAATTGCGGGCGAGGGGCTAACACCGTTCCCCTGCCCGCGTGTATCTTGCATGAGCAAAATATTTACCGGTTCTCTTTGTCAAACGCACCGTCAAAAGCAATATTGCTCGGCGAGAAGTTGATCTTCTTGACAAAAGCACACGCTTCAGCGGCTCCGAATTCGCGTTCCATTCCCATATCTTCCCACTCCACCGACAACGGGCCGGTGTAGTTGATGTGGTTCAATGCCCGGATAATTTCCTCGAAATTCACGCCGCCATGTCCCAGCGAACGGAAATCCCAGCCGCGACGGTGATCGCCGAAAGGAAGATGAGACGACAAAATGCCCGTCTTGCCGTTAAGCGTAACAATCGCATCCTTCATGTGAACATGATAAATCCGGTCAGGGAAACGGTAAATGAATTCGACCGGATCAACACCCTGCCAAAGTAAATGCGACGGATCGAAGTTGAATCCGAATTCCGGTCTGCCGTTCAGCGCGTCCAAGGCCATTTCGGCACTGTACAAGTCGAAAGCAATTTCCGTCGGATGGACTTCCAAAGCAAATTTCACGCCGCATTCGCCGAAAACATCAAGGATCGGATTCCAGCGTTCCGCAAGGAGTTTGAAACCGCCGTCAATCGTCGATTGCGGAACGGACGGGAAGGAATAAAGGTATGGCCAAATACTCGAACCGGTGAATCCGTTGACGACGGAAACGCCCATTTTTTGGGCGGCGCGGGCGGTCGCTTTCATTTCTTCGGCGGCGCGTTTGTTCACACCTTCGGGATTGCCGTCGCCCCAGACATGGTCGGGACAAAAGCCGCGGTGCCGTTCATCAATTTTGTCGAGAACACACTGCCCGATGAGATGGTGCTGCAACGCCCAGCAGCCGATACCGTTTTGTTTCAGAATTTCACGGCGTTTTGCACAATAATCACTCTCGGTGTTCGCTTTTTTGACATCGAAAAGTTCGCCCCAGCAGGCGAGTTCGAGACCTTCGTAACCGAAGGATTTTGCTTTGGGTGCCAAGTCGGCAAGTTTCAGGTCAGCCCACTGTCCGGTGGTCAATGTTACGGGTCGCGTCATCGTTTTGTTCCTTTCCGTTTGAAAATGAGGGATAATATCCGCCCATTTTATCACATTGACCGGACAAAAAACAAGCGGGGGGTGGGGAACGGTTTCGGATTCATTCACAACACGAAGAACGCGAATTCGCCGCCGGCTGCCGGAAATGCACCTGTTTTAATTCCCCGATCATTTTTTTCACCGATGCTTCGACCGCGTCCTGCCATCGGGCTTCGCCGAACTGCGACCGGAACGGCTCATTTTGGTACGCAAAAATAATGCCGCGCGAATTGTTCACAACCGCACCGGTTCCGTCCGCATGAAAAGCCGGCGCAATATCCTGTGCTGTTCCGCCCTGCGTTCCGTAACCCGGTACGAGCAGCGGAGCCGAAGGCATCACATGCCGCAATTCCGCCAGTTGTTCCGCCCAAGTCGCTCCGACCACTGCCCCGACACTGCCGCCGGTTTTCGCCGCTAACTGTTCGACATATTCCGCAACATGCCGGTAGACGGGCTTGCCGCCGGTCATCAAATCTTGCAGCATTTTCCCCCCCGGATTCGATGTTTTAACCAAAAGATAAATGCCCGCATTTCGGGCGGCGGCGGTCTTGACAAACGGTTCAATCGAATCACCGCCGAGATACGGCGAAACCGTCAGGGCATCAGCACCCCAAGCGGAATGTTCGCCGAGAATACCGGCGGCATAGGCTTCCGCTGTCGAACCGATGTCATTCCGTTTACCGTCAAAAATCACGATCAGCCCTTTCTGCCGGGCATATCGGATAATTTTTTGCAGCACCAACATTCCTTCACCGCCGTATTGCTCAAAAAAAGCGGCTTGCGGCTTGACTGCCGGAACAAGCGGGGCGGCAATGTCAATGATTTCGTTACAAAAACGTTCAAAAGCGGCTGGAACACTGCTGCCGGAACGGAACGATGCCGGCAAAGATTCCCGGCGGGGGTCAAGACCGACCAGCACGGGATTGCCTTTTTGCCGGACGGCTTCATTGATGAGTTGAGCGTAAGACATTACAGAAAATTCTTTCCGGTGAGGGTTTCAAATGCGTCGATATATTTTTGCCGGGTTTTTTCAACAATATCCGGCGGCAATTCCGGCGGAGGACTGTTTTTATCCCAGCCGCTTTGCGTCAGCCAGTCCCGGACAAACTGTTTATCCAATGACGGCTGTCCCTTGCCCGGCTGATACGTTTCGACACTCCAAAACCGCGAACTGTCCGGCGTTAACACTTCGTCAGCAAGCAGCAATTCGCCGTGCAAATAGCCGAATTCAAACTTTGTGTCCGCAATGATGATTCCCTTTTTCAACGCATATTCCGCCCCCCGCCGGAAAATATCGAGTGATTTTTCCCGAAGAGCGTTTGCCGTTTCCCTGCCGACAAGATTAACGGTTTGCCCGAAAGAAATGTTTTCGTCATGCCCGCTTTCCGCTTTGGTAGAAGGGGTAAAAACCGGTTCCGGCAGTTGATCGCTTTCCTTCAAACCGGCAGGAAGTTTTTGTCCGCAGACGGTTCCGCTCTTTTGATATTCTGCCCAGCCGGAACCGCTCAAATAGCCCCGGACAATGCATTCGACCGGCACAATGTCGCATTTTTTGCCGAGCATGGATCGACCGGAAAACATGGACTTGTCTGTACCGGCAGGCAGGGGCATCCCGTCAATATCTGCCGTGATGAAATGGTTCGGTACGCCGAGCATTCCGAACCAAAAAGCGGAAATCTGGTTGAGAATTTTTCCTTTGTCTGGAATGACTGTCGGCAGAATCCAATCAAAAGCACTGATTCGGTCGGTGCTGACGAGCAGCAGGGCATTGCCGAAGTCGTAAATATCCCGAACTTTGCCCCGCTTCGGTTCGCAGCCGGAAAGTGATGTTTGGTGAATGGTCATAGAGGACTATTATACTGCAATGGATGAAAAAAAGAATAACGGCATAACGGCAACGCCGCCGGCAAGTTTTTTCCCGCAGCGGAACAATTTTCGCCCTTTCCGTTTTCCGCTGTTGACAATTCTCCGGCTGTAGGGTATACTTCTACATGTATACGTCACGTCGGCGTAGTTATTTTTTTACCCCTATGAAAAGGAGAAATACAATGCATACGAAAATTTTGACACCGGTTCCCGAAATAACCGCCACAACCCTACCACCCGCTCCCATGCGTAGTAAAACAGCCAAAAGAACGGGGGGGGGACAATCTGATCTCGCCGGACATCAGACCGTAGACGGTAATCCTTCTGCTGCCGT
>JAIRPZ010000279.1 GCA_031256755.1 Planctomycetaceae bacterium | reverse complement strand
AACGCAAAGTCAACGCCTTTGATTTTCAGGACGAAACGGTCGCCCGCTTTCGGGTTTTGCGGCAACTTTGCTTGAGACAGCCGCGGAGGTGTCCACAAAACGACCGCAAGAAGCAGGATGCAGACAAGCGGAACCGAAAGATTTTCAAGAGTTGTTTTCATCGATCTGTTTTTTTGCGGAAATGATTGTCTTTCAAACAGGAAAATAACATAGCAAAATGCCGGAAAATAGAAAGGAGAACTTTGTTATCTTTCAGCAATAGCAAAACGGGGAAAAATAGCCGCGTGTCCGTGCTTGAATCTTCCGTTCCTGACGCTGCATTTTCCGCTCATAACGCGGACGGACAGGCAGTTCCGCCGCCTTCGGCTCCGCCGTTTGCGGCACAACCCTGCTTTTTGTCACCGGCTGCACGGCTTGTTTCAACTGTTTGGCAATGTCCGTATTGTCCCGGATATTGTCCGCGATGGTTCCCGCCTGATTTCCCCAAAGCGAAGTGTTCACCGGTAGCGAAGAATGGTTGCCGCTTGTCCAAAACAGTCCCGCTTTTTTATTCAGGATTTTGACCAGCGTTTTCGCAATATCCTTTCCCGGTTTTGTGAAAACATCTTGAATCAACTTCATTTCCTCTTTCGTGAGATGAAGATTTCCCGGACTCCATTTTCCTTCTTCGGTGAAAAGCAGTCCCGTATTTTCCGTAACAAAACGGCGGCTTCTTTCGCTTCGCTGTTCATCGGTTTCCGTCATCTCTTTGTTTGACATGCCGGCGAGTTTCGCCAGTTCGCCGACGGATGCTTTTTGTGCTTTCAGAAGTTGTATAAAAACGGTATTTTGTTTTGTGACATTACCGACAGAGAGACCGCCGGTTTCGTGATCCGCTGTGACAAGGATCAGCGTATCTTTCGGATGTTTTTCGGCAAATTGAAACGCTGCCGAGACCGCGTTGTCAAATTCAATGACTTCATGAACCGCCGTTGCCGCATCGTTATCGTGACATGCCCAGTCGATTTTGCCTCCTTCAACCATGATAAAAAAACCGGCGGGATTGTCGAGCAATTCGATGGCTTGTCTGGTAAAGTCCGCAAGCCGCAAACCGCCGGACGGTTCGTCAATCGCATACGGCAGCGCATCCTTGTTTCCGGCGGCAATGACCTTTCCGCTTCCTTTGGTCACGGCGGCAATTTCGGCTTCCGTCCGTGCAACCGTATAGCCCGCTTTCTTCGCCAGTTCATAGAGATCGCCTTTATATTTTTCCGACTTTTTGTCATCGTGATCGGCAATTCCTCCGCCGCCGAAGTAATCAAAACCGGAAGCGATTAAATCCAATCCGATTTCATAATAATTGTTTCGGCTGACGCTCCGGGCATAAAAGGCGGCGGGCGTTGCGTGGTTAATGGTGACAGAGGTAATGATTCCGACTTTGCGTCCGTTTTTATGAGCCGCTTCAGCGACGGATTCGAGCCGTTTGCCTTTCGGATCGAGACCGAGACACCCGTTATTCGTTTTGGTGCCGCAGGCGATAGCCGTTCCTGATGCGGCGGAATCGGTGACGTAATTATCGGCGGAATGGGTAGTCGTGAGGGACTGAAACGGCATGGCATTGATTTTCAAACCGTGCTGTTTTGTTTTTTGCATATATTCTTCGGCGATTTGCCGCTGCGGGAGAGACATTCCGTCTCCGATGAAAAGGAACACATACTTAACCGGCTGCACCTCGGCGGCAGTCAGAGAAGAAACGGCAACAGAAACAGCAACGGAAAATAAAATGCACAAACGGATCAGGTATCTCATTTTTAACTCCAGCACAGAATAGTTGTTGAGGAAACAGCCGCGGAACAGTTTGCAGCCGGACACTGATTATTCTTTACCGGCGGACGTTTGTCAAGTCGCCATGTTTTTTCAGACAGTTAAGAAGAGGGAAGGAAATAAGATTTTTGATGACAAGAATCCTGTCCGTCCAGAATAACGGCATCCAAAATGACCGCATTGTAGGCATCAATCGGCTTGCTTTCAGGATAAAACGGCATAGACGCTTCCGCTCCTTCGCTGAATCCGATTATGCCGCCGTCATTCACTCCAAGAGGATCATTCACAACAACGTGTTCATCAGAATAAATGCCCGATCCGTCCGGCTTCTCCTGCCGTAAATCCTCTTCCGTCATAGGAACCGCAATCCGCCAACTAAATCCGTTCACAGACGGATGGCAGCGGGAAAGCGTAACCTGTCCGATAATTTTACCGATACGCATTCTTTCCGTATCGGCAATCTGACGGAACAATTCTAACAAATTTACCGGTTATCTTTCGGTAACAGGAATGACCGGCAGAATCTCCCGCATCCCTTTTGTCAGCGGAACGACCGGCACAGAATCAGGAACGAAAACCGACAAAACCGCATTGTACGAAATCGGTATTTGACCATTGCCTTGCGGTAAATAGACGATCATTTCCATTTTGCGGTCGTTTTCCGCATCGTAGTACATAAACGCATTTTTCCAAAGTTCATCCGCCCAAAAGAACATGCCCTCCGGCAGAAGCCGGAAATGAATCGAACAAGCCGTAAAGGGGATCATTGTCATCGGCGATTCCAAAAGAGTTCCCGGTTCAACAGTCAGGCGGAAATTTTCAACGCACCGATGAAACAAGGGCTGCTCAATCGCTCCGTTAACGACTTGCAGGCAGCCGGTCGCACTGAATTCGCCGCTCCAGTCCCCGGAACCGAAAGATGCCTGAAAAATCCGCATATCGGCAATCGTTCCCTGAACCGCAAACGGCGTGTACCGCTTGATGAAAGGTGCCAGCGGCAAATCGGCAAATGAAACGTTTTGAAGACGGATTCTTTTGGATTTGCTGTCGGCCGTAAAAATGAATTCGCCGCGGAAAGTCCCGCCGCTGAACCGCTTGAACATCGGACAAAAAACAGCGGCTAAATCGCAGGGAATCGGTTCTTTGCCCGTTTGAAACACAACGGTCTGCGAATCTGTTTGCGGCGAAAGAATGAACGAAAGGGATTCCGTTCCGATTTCCGAAACGTTTTTAATTTGAAATGTCCAGTTCGAGCGTATATCTGATGCGGTGCGGTAAAAAGTTCCGCGTACAAAGCGGAAAAGGTTGTATTTTTCCCCTTCCCGTTTGATGCTGTAGCCGCTGACGGCGGTCATTTGATCGATGATGATTTGTACCGGCCGGTCGGACAGCCCTGCGGCTCTTGCCGACAGTTTTTGCAGCATGTTTTGAACGGCGGGTGAAGAATCCGCAGCGGTTTCCTGACCGGCATTGCCAAGGACACGCGGCGGAACGTAAAGATTCAAGAATGCCTGCGGAATAACGATTTGCCAAAAGCGGTTTGGGTCGGAAAAAGGGGAAAAATAGGGGGCAAGGTACTTGCTGACGGTTGTGCCGGCAGCCGGTTTATCGGCAGTGTCCGCCATTCCGGGAAAAAGGGATTCCCGATGCGGATCGGCGATCAGGCGGACATCGGCGGTTTGGGCGTGAAAAACGGCGGTCAGTGTAATGTCGTCAACGATTTCAACATTATGCAGCCGTATTGAGCCGGGGGAACGGTACTCGACCGATTGAATTTTCCAATGCAATCCGGTTTTTTGTGAAAGTTGATATTCCCAATGCCGGGCATTATTCGGCAATTTGCGCAGCACGATTCCGCCGATGATTCCGAGTGTCAGTACCGGACCGGTCAGATAAAAAAGCAGCAGCAGGATGAACCGCTGTGTTTGTTCGTGCATGGGCAAGGGAAAACGTAGACGACGGGCAGTGTTAAACTTTACAAGCATGGTGAAAAACGCCGTCCGGCCGTATGTATTATGCGGATATTGCCGTTTCGGGTCAAGATCATTTCCGGCGGGCAAAACAACCGTTAAAAACAGTAAATCCGGTATAAATAACCAATCATCGTGATTATTTTGCTTTTTGCGGTTTTGCAAGTTGTGTTTTTCTTGCCGTATCCTAATAATGAGCGACTTTATTCTCCTTTAATTTTTTCAGAAAAGAAAGCACGGTCATGAAAAACACAATGCCGAGAATTCTTTTGTGCGGAATTGTAGCCGTTGCCGGATGCGAACCGCAGGGGACACCTGCCGAACCGGAAACGCCGGCAACACCGACAACTCCGGCGGGTAACGCATGGTCATGGTTTCATTGGAAAGATTACATCGATGCTGAAAAAGGAACCGCAGCGTGGATGACCCCGTTCCCCGGCGTGCCGCACCTGCTCTCCTTTTGCAACTGGGCTAACGCCGTTTTCCCGGAAGGAATTCCGAATAGTCCGCTGGGCAGTAATTCCGGCAGCGATTGGAAACGGGACGAATGGGTGCAATGGGCAACGCAAAACGGCACTATTGATACCCGGAGACAGCGGAAAAACGGAAATTCACGAACCCGGAGAGTCGCATTTGCCGCCGGTGACGGCAGCAGCCGAAACGTCAGCGGCACCGGCGGGCGCAATCAGCAGCCGGGCAGCAGAAACAGTATCCGAAAGCGGTGATCTATCAACTGATCAAGCAACATCCTACGCGGATACGGGTATGGACTTGATCGAAGGTTTGTAGCGGTGAACCCGCTTTTTTCGGGTCTGCAACGGAAACGGATTGTACGGTTTTCGGTTTCTTTTTTGCCGCCGGTGCGGTAAAATGACGATGTAGTCCCCGGAAATTCGCATTTTTGCCGCCTGATCGGACGATGCCCGAACTCAATTCATCAGCCGTTGACAGTTTTACGTCCGCTGTACAAAACGGTGCCGAAGAATCCGCATCGTCCTTTGCCCGGACTTTCGGTGCCGATATTACGATTCAGCCGAAATCCGGCGGTTCTTTCAATGTCGGTGATTTTGCTCATCACGAAAAAGGGCTGGCGTTACTCTTGCGTGTCGGTTCACAAGGCATTGCCGTTCTCATTCCTTCATCGACCGGTCTTGTTCCCGATTGGTGCAGCAACCCCGATGCCACCGGCAAAAGCAAACTTTCGACATTTGCCCAAGAGTGGGGCATGAATCTTGTCCCTGACGATTTTTTCCCCGAAGATTCCAAAGCGGGAATGATTCAAGACCTTTCGCAGGGAATTTTGCGGGGAATGCCGGAACTCGATGCCGGTTATCTTGAGTTGCAGTTGACACAAGCCGGCAGCGAGCCGGTTTCTGCTTATTTGATCTGGGCTTTATCGGCTCCCGACAAGTTGCTGGAAGAACCGGCACCGGCAGAGGTGATTCCGCCGGCACCGCCGTTTGGGGGTGCGCCGACATTCGGCGGTCAGTCAGACCCGTTTGCGGCACCGGGCTTCGGAGGCGACCATTTCGATTCGCCGAATTTCGCCGGTTCCGGTGTACCGCTGCCGCACCGCCGCCGGCTGGAAGACCTGCCCGGCTATACCCGCAGCGCGCTGAAAGTTAAAATTCCGGTTGCGGCTGTGCTGGCAACAGGCAGGAAACCGATCAAAACCGTATTGGAACTCGGTGTCGGTTCGGTCATCCAATTTGATAAATCGTGTGAAGAATTTTTAGATATTGAAGTCGGACAAAAAATAACGATAGCCACTGCGGAAGCGGTGAAAGTCGGAGATAAATACGGTTTCCGTATCAATGCGGTTGTGCTGCCGGAAGAGCGGTTCCGTCCGGTGGAAGTACGCCGCGAAGGCGAATACCGTACCAAATCGGACTCTCCGCAAATCATCGGGAAAGCCCCGATTAAAACGTTTGACAAAAGTGTCCGGTAAGCGTGTTGCACAATGCCGGACGGCAAAAGAGGGTGAGCTAAGCCGTTTCAGACAGCACCTTCTTCCTGTTCAAACAGTTTGTCATACTGCTGCGGATCGTAGAGTTTGAATTCCATTTCCCGGACGTATTCGCGGGGACCTTGATTCCGTATGTTTTCCACTAAAACCTCGATCTGTTTTTGCGATTCGTAGGCGGCGATACCGGCAAGTTTCCGGTCGAACAATGCCCGCGAAGTTCTGACCTGATGATTCGGCGGCTCTGCATAATCGTTGTACGTTGCATATTCGTACAGACGCGGAAAGGCGGCAAGCGGTTCGCCCAATTCGGGCCAAATGGCTCCCCGCGAATGAAAAACGCTGATAATCAATTCTTCCCGCACGGCGCGGTGGGCGGGGTGAATATCTGTTTGCGACGGCAGGAAAATACGGGTCGGACGGATATGCCGCAAGGACCACGTGAACGAATTTTGCAGTCCGTCGGCATCCATAATGGTTGTTTGAGTGTACGGATGAATAATGCCGGAATCATTTGGACCGACAAAACGCCGTCCGAGGTGCCGCAAAATATCGTTTGCCCAGTAATCGTAAAAATGCAGATTTTGCGGCGGCAATCCGAGCAATTCAAAGGAACGGCGGCACTCTGTCCGGCGGATTTGAGCGATGGTATGTTTGTCTTCGATCCGGCAGTAGCCCGCTCCGATGGTGGAAACAATCGCATGAACTTTCACGCCTGACTCGATAGCGGCGATAAAGTGCAGACCGGTACCGAGAACGATGTCGTCATCGTGCGGCGAAATGAAAAGCCAGCATTCCTCGGCACCTTTCCATGCCCGAAAAACCTGTTCCGGTTTGCTTGATTCGTAGATACGGTTATTTGTCCGGCGTGCAAAAACGATCTCGCTCATAAGGAATGGGCAAATTGATTGAAAACGGCAACAGCCGAGTGTCTATCGGCATATAATATAGGTAAAAATTAAAAAATTTGTATATCCGGCGAATTTTTATCGATTTTATCTCGCAGGCACGCTTCCTGGTACTAAAATGCCTGCCGGAAGACTTGGTTGGATTGGCGGTATTGCATCTTTTGGTTATACTGCTTTTAATGGAAGACGCGGATGGAATCTAGGCACATCTATAAAATCCGACTTGCACGATATAGCGCGTGGACAATATACACCGGATATTGGACGTACTCAAAGCGGCATGTTCTGGAATAATTTGTTTAATCCCGCAAATCAGATACGTGCGGAGTCTATCAACCGAATGCCTTACAACGAATACATAGAATATAAGCAGCGATTAGATGCGCAAAGGCGTGCAGAAGATGCGGCAGCCGAAGCATCCGCCAAACGATGGAATCAAAGAATTAAACCTTGGGCAGATGCGTTCGGAAACATGCAGTTCCTAAGGTGACGGCTAAAAAAATGCGGATATATTATCCGCATTTTTACTGCTCATTTTCTCGCATCTTCGCATCCCCAGACGATCGGCTTCTTGTCCGCCCAGTCCCCAAATGGTTTCTTTGCGGCACCGTCTCCGGAAATCGGCTTCTTGTCCGCACTCTGCTCAGTATCAAAGAATGCGATGATAATCGAAAGCGCTTCATAGAGCAGCCATACAATACCAGCCACGTAAATATTACAGTAATAGAAACAGATAGTCACAATTGTTGGGACACCTAAACCAATCATTAGTCCCAGCCCTAGCAGTGTCATTTGTTTTGTCATTGCTTTCTCCTTTCTTTTGTTTTTTTGAGACATTAGACGTTAACATCTCATCTGTATTATTTACCAAAAAAACGGGGTATTTTTAACGGTGTTCAGATTATCGGCAATTCCGCCGCTCGAGTCAACGGTATATTAAAATGATGAGAAATATTGACTATTTGGGGTTTCTGTTGCGCAGGATAGAAAAGCACGCGGAATACGATCCGCCGATGTCACGGGAAGAAATGTTCCGTTTGAATCCTGTACTATTGGAAAAATTGGAAAAAGACCCTGCCCATTCTTGGCGGTTTGACACCGGCATTGAGTTGATACATCGTGAACCGTCTCTGTCGGAATTGGAAAGGATCAAAGCCAACTGGCTTCTGATGAAGCGGTATCAGAAGGCACAATCGGATGCAAAATCAAAAGAGTTGTTCGGAATGACCGTTCTCTTCTTCCTTTCTATCGCAACGGTTAATTCTTGGCAACCCCCGCCGGTTTGCGGTTTTAAAATCAATTCATATTATCGGCAATTACGCCGCTCGAGTCAACGGAGATGGAACCGAGCGGCAGTGGTCACGTAATTCTTGACAGTTGCCGGATTTGGAAAATTCCGCAGTTTTCCTGTTTTACATGCTCAATTCTCCATGGTCAATTTTCCATTAAACCGGCAACGCTTTAATAAATCAGCATCGCATCGCCGTAACTGAAAAAGCGGTATCGTTTGCGGACGGCTTCTTCATAAGCCGCTTTGATTAGTTCATCGCCGCCGAATGTCCGCACAAGGATTAACAGCGTTGATTTCGGAAAATGGAAATTCGTCAGCAAAACATCAACACTCTTAAAAGAATAGGGCGGACGGATAAACAGCGAAGTGTCCCCTTCAAATTGCTGTAATGTTCCCGCTGCGGCAGAAGCAGATTCAAGCACCCGCACCGAAGTCGTTCCGACCGCAACAATTCTGCCGCCGTTCTTTCTCCTTGATAAAACCGCAGAAACATTCGCTTCCGTCATGCTGCACCATTCGGCATGCATCGTGTGTTCTTCAACGTTTCCGGCAGTGATCGGTTTGAACGTTCCGGCACCGACATGCAGCGTGACCGGCACCACTGCGGTACCGAGTTTTTTGATTTCCTCCAACAACTCCGGCGTGAAATGCAATCCGGCAGTCGGTGCGGCAATAGCCCCCGGCTGCGAAGCATAAACCGTTTGATACCGCTCCGCATCTTCCGGCATCATTTTGCCTTTTCGGATATACGGCGGAAGCGGAACAAATCCATGTTTTTGCAGCAACTCAAAATAACTGATTTTTGGAACCGGACGTACCAGCCAGTATTCATTCTGCTGTGCAACAAATAATAAATGTACACCGCCCATGAGCGGTTGATTGTCCTGCGTTTGCAGTACCACTTTTTCGTCCGGTTTCATTCTGCCCCGCGTCTTGCAAAGAATTTTCCAGAGGTCCGGGCGGACCGCCTCAATAAAAAGTCCTTCCCATTTTCCTCCGGTTTCGGCACGTCTGCCGAACAGACGCGCCGGCAATACTTTCGTATCGTTAATCACGAGAACATCTTCGGTTTTCAGCAGCGAGGGCAAATCGCGGATATGCAGATGTTCAAACGACTGCGTTTGCCGATTGACTGCCAAGAGCCGCGCGTCCGTTCTGTCCGGCAGCGGCTGCTGGGCGATCAGTTCCGGCGGAAGTACGTAATCGTAACAAAAAATATCGGACAGATTTTTCACAGACATGCAGCACATATTATCCGAGATCGTCCGCTGCCGATCAACTCCCTGCCGGCGGCACGGAACTGCCGTTGTCGGAAAAAGGATCGTCAATTTCCGGGATTGCTGCCGGTGTTTCTCCGGCGGCGGGCATTTCCTTGCGGACAATAATACTTCTTCCTTCGATACGCAGCACACGAATCCTCTCTCCGGCTTCCACCGGTTCGGCATCGCTGACGGCATTATACTGTTTCCCGTCCACTTCGATCATTCCGCCGAGCAGCATTTTGCTTTTTGCGGTTCCTTCCTTGCCGGCGAGTTCTTTTAACGCCTGCAATTCTCCATCGGGAACGAGGGCGGGATCGTCTGCCGGATTCAGCAGGATTTTGCGTCCGATCCATGTTTTCGGATAGAGAAGAATGGCCGCCCACAGAAAGAGGGGAACCAGCAAACAAATGACAACGTTCAGATAGATGCTGCCGAAGAGGATGCTGATCTGAAACGAAAAAACAATGCTGACGATCAGGAAAAGGACAGCGGCCGCGGCGAAAACGCCGCCGGACGGCAAAAAAATGTCCGCGGCAGCAGCCAGAATGGCCGCTGCGAGAAAAGAAAACGTCCAAAATAACGGTGAATTCATAGTCATACGAAAGACATCCGCAAAACACAGATTATACCACAGGCGGTCTGTCACTGCCGGACAGACAGGAAGAAATGGAGAATGGATACACATTTTTAACAGACAGCGAAACCACTGCATTTCCGTCAAGCCGGAATGTAAGTGAAGCGGGAAAATACACGAATGCGGCGGTCTGTGTTATAATCGGTCTTTATGAACAGTACAATGAAGAGCGTGATGATGCAGGCGGTTCGGTGTCAAAAAACGGACTTTGTCCCGATTTGGCTGATGAGGCAGGCAGGACGGTACATGCCGGAATACCGGCGAGTCCGGGAACGATGTTCGTTTCTTGACCTCTGCAAAACACCGGAACTGTCCGCCGAAGTGATGCTCACCGCCGTTGACCGGCTCGGTGTTGATGCGGCTATCCTTTTTTCCGACATCCTGCTCCTCCTCGAACCGATGGGGCTGGAACTTGAATTTACTCCTGACGGCGGTCCGAAAATCAAAAATCCGGTAAAGAGTCCCCGCGATGTCAACCGGCTGCGGGAACTGAAAGACATCGAACCGCTGCAATTCGTGATGGATGCCGTCCGGTATACCAGAGAAGGACTTGCTTCGAACATACCGCTCATCGGTTTTACCGGTGCGCCGTTCACTCTTGCTTCCTACGCCATCGAAGGAAACAGCGGACGGAATTTTCAGCAAGTGAAAGCGTTTATGTATCTGTATCCGCAGGAGTGGGACAAGTTAATGAAAGGGCTTGCCGTTTCGGCAGCGAGGTATCTGAACGGTCAAATCCATGCCGGTGTACAAATTGTCCAGATTTTCGACAGTTGGGTCGGCTGCGTTTCTGTCGAAGATTACCGGCAATACGTGTTTCCTTATACAAAAATGCTCATCGATCTGATCGTTGCCGGTACGCCGATCATTCATTTTGCACCGGGCAATCCGATGCTGCTGCCGGCTGCAAGCGAGGCGGGAGGAAATGTGATCAGTGCGGACTGGCGTATGACAATCGACAAAGCATGGGATATGATCGGCAGGAACAAAGCGATACAGGGCAATCTTGATCCGGCGGTATTGCTGACTGATCGGGCAACGATCCGGCGGCATGCACAGCGCATTCTTCGTCAGGCGGAATGTCTGCCGGGCTTTATCTTCAATTTGGGACACGGTATCATGCCGCAAACACCGGTTGAAAATGCGATAGCCCTTGTGGATATTGTTCACGAACTCGGACAGATGCGGTCATCATAACAGCCGGTATCAGTTCCGAAAAGAAACTCATTGATGACAAAAACAGCGATCATTCTGAAATGAAAATCATTCATAGTGCGGTAAACTTTCCTGACGAACTGCGGGGCGGTGCGGTCAGCATCGGCAAATTTGACGGCATGCATTTTGGTCATTCCCTGATCGTTCAGCGTCTTAAAAGTCATGCGAGGCGGCTGCAAGTGCCGGCGGTATTAGTAACCTTTGACCCGCTGCCTGCTGCTGTACTGAATCCCGGTACGGATATAAAACCGATCTGCACGCTTGACCGGAAACTCGAACTGATACGCCGTATGAACATTGATGCGGTTGCGGTCTTGACGGCTTCACCGGAATTGCTGCGGCAAAGTGCCGATACATTTTTTGAAGAAACGATTCAAAACCGGTTTCGTGCGGTTATGGTCGTTGAAGGGCAAAATTTTTCTTTCGGCAAAGACCGCACCGGAACCCCGGAGGTTATCAAGGTTTACGGAAAACGGGCGGGCATTGACATTGATATTGTCGAACCGCTGCAAATGGGGAGCGAGCGAGTTTCCAGTACGGGTATCCGTCAAATGATCCAAGCCGGTCAGATTGAACGTCTCTGCGAATGGATGCCGCAGCCGTACCGGATTACAGGAACCGTGATTCATGGAGAACAGCGCGGACGGACGCTTGGATTTCCAACGGCGAATTTAGCGGACGTGAAAACAATTCTGCCGAAACCGGGAATTTATGCAGCGGCTGCCCGTTTTGACGGCAGATGTTTCGGTGCCACACTCCATATCGGCAGTAATCCGACATTCGGGGTTGAAACGGTCAAAATAGAAGTTTTCGTTCATGATTTCAGCGGCGATCTTTACGGTAAGGTGATGGATGTTGATTTTCTGGCATTTCTTCGGGAAATGGTGCGTTTTGATTCTGCTGAAGATTTGATCCGGCAGATGAATGAAGACGTTCAGCAAAGCCGCCGGATTTTCGGTTAAAGGGGGGACATGTCCGGCGTTTTTCGTCTTGCGTCTCCCTGCGGATTTCATTATGCTCCTCTAATGTACAAGTTTCTCCTCTGCTGGCGGTATCTGCTCACACGGTATATTGCACTGATTTCCATCGTCAGTGTCATGCTCGGCGTGACAATTATGATCGTTACCAATGCCGTCATGCTCGGTTTTGCTACCGAAATGGAAAACCGTATTCACGGAATTCTTGCCGATATTACCTTTCAATCGCACGATCTCAACAAAGGATTTCCTGATTACGAATGGCACCGTGAACTCATTTTGGAAGCCGCCGGCGGTCTTATCGAAGAATTAACGCCGGTTGTCTATACAATGGGAATGATCACCTACCGCGCCAACGGAACCGGCGATCCGGTTTGTATGCCGGTCGACATTTTCGGCATAGACCCGAAAACACAGTGCAAAGTCAGCGAAATTGCCAAATACTTACAGCACCCGGAAAACCGGAAAGCATTGAGTTTCGATCTCCGTCAAGGCGGTTACGATGTTATCGGCAGCGGACGGAAAGAGGATGCACCGCACCGTTTTGCAATGAGTTATGCCGGCTGGAAATACCGGCAATCCCGTGCAGAGCAGGAAAAACGCCGCCGCGAAATGTTTGAGGCAGCCCAGTCCGATGCGCCGCCGCAAAACGGTTTACCGGAAGACCCGTTTCAGTCGCTGCCGCAGCAGGAACCGAACATTTTCGATCCGGCAAAGCATCAGCATAACGGCATCGTGATCGGAATCGGGATTTCGCTTTTTCAGCGTGAGAAACAATTCGACAAAGAAACCGGCAAAGAAATTGTTGTGGATGATCTCCTTCTCCTGCCGGGAGATGATGTGATGCTGACGTTTCCGACTTCTGATTTACGGACGCAAATCAAAAATGACAGTTTTACCGTTGTTGATCTCTACGAAAGTAAAATGGTGGAATATGACCGCAAACTTGTTTTTGTTCCCATTGAACGTTTGCAGCGTTTGCGGGGCATGGTCGATGCGGACACCGGTAAATATACTCTTACGCAAATTCTGATTAAGGTCAAACCCGGTGCCAACCTGAACGAGGTTCGGGACCGGCTGCGGCGGGTTTTTCCGCCTCAATTGTTTTCCATTAAAACGTGGCGAGACGAACAAGCCATGTTGTTAAGTGCTGTGTTTAATGAATTGGCGATGCTGAACGTCATTTTGTTTTTGATTCTTGCCGTGGCGGGATTCGGTATTTTGGCGATATTTTATATGATTGTTACGGAAAAGCAAAAAGACATCGGTATTCTGAAAGCGTTGGGAGCGGGCAGCGGCGGTATTATGCAGATTTTTCTTTATTACAGTTTGCTGCTCGGCATTGTCGGTTCTTCTCTTGGACTTGGATTGGGGCTGCTGATCATTAAATATGTCCGGGAAATTGCACACGTATTATCGGTTATATTAGGGAGCGAAGTTTTCAGTCCGGAGATTTATTCTTTTTATGAAATTCCGACGGCTGTCCATGTTCCGACGGTGATCGGCATTATGATTGGTGCGGTGGTCATTGCGGTGACTGCCGGAGTGCTGCCGGCACTCCGTGCGGCGCGGGTGCAGCCGGTCGAATCGCTGCGGAGTTAGCCCATTTCCCAACCGGCAATCGGTGCGTTTTGCCGGTTGACTTTTCCTGCGGGCGGCGTAGAATAAGCGGATAAATCTCACCGGCAGGCAACGCGTGTGCTTCGCCGTACCTGCTTGCGGTTCCCAATAACTTGTCATGAGAACGATTTTCGGAATTCCTGTTTCGCCGGGCATTGCCATCGGAAAAGCATTCGTCCAAGCCGCAGAAGGATTCCGTATTCCCGAACAAACCATTGACGCAGACGCTCACGAAGCCGAAATCCAGCGGTTTCATACCGCACTCCAATTCGCCAAAGAAGAAATTATCGTTAATCGGGAATCCACCCGGAACGCACTCGGACAAACCTTCGCCGACATTTTCGAAGCCCAGTTTCAAATCCTGATGGAACCCGCCATTCACGGCGAAATGGAAGCCCTCATCCGGCATCAATTCTTTTCCGCAGAACACGCCGTGACCATCGTCATGCGGAAACACATGGAAACGTTTCGGAAAATCGAAAACAGTTATATTGCCGAAAAAGTCAACGATTTACGCGACATTGAAAAACGCCTGCTGCGGCATCTGCTCGGTGTGCGGAAAGAAACGCTCGGATTGTTAAGTTCGCCGGTCATCCTTTTGTCGCCGAATCTTACGCCGAGCGAAGCCGCCAATCTTGATAAGCGGTTCATTCTGGCTATCGTTACCGAACAGGGCGGAGCGGGAGGGCATACGGCTATTCTTGCTGCCGCATTGGAAATCCCCTGCATTGTCGGAACCGGCGAATTCCTGACTGCGGTGGACGGCGGTGATAACCTGATCGTGGATGCCAACAGCGGCTGCGTCATTATCCGCCCCGATACGGAAACAGTCGCAAAATACCGGCGGATTCGGGATGCAGACGTGTCCCGGATCGAATCGCTGGATGCCTACCGCGATCTTCCCGCCGAAACAAAAGACGGCGAGAAAATAACGATTTACGCCAATATCGAATTTCCTTACGAAGCCGAAAACGCCTTGCTGCGCGGTGCCGAAGGAATCGGTCTGTTCCGTACCGAATTCCTTTATTTGATTCAGGACAAAGACCCGACAGAAGATGAACATTTTGACGCATACCGGCATGTCGCTGAAGTGATGCAGGGCAAACCGGTCATTATCCGCACGTTTGATTTCGGCGATGATAAGTCGCTTGACCGGTACTGCGGTGCGCCGGAACGCAATCCGGCATTGGGAATGCGCGGTGTCCGGCTTGCACTGAAACGCTGGACGATGTTCCGGTGTCAACTCCGGGCGATTCTCCGTGCCAGTGCATTTGGCGATATTCGGGTGATGTTTCCGCTGATTTCGACTGTCAAAGAATTCCGGCAAGCCCGGCGGACAGCCATGCTTGAAGTGATGGACGAACTCTCGGAACAAGGGATTCCCTTTAACAAAAATTTACCGATAGGAATGATGGTCGAAGTCCCGTCGGCAGTGGTGATGCTTGATAAATTTGCGGAGGATGCTGATTTTTTCAGTATCGGCACTAATGATTTAACGCAGTACACGCTTGCCGTGGATCGGGGAAACAGTAATGTGAATCATCTGTTTCAGCCGGACGATCCTGCGGTGCTGCGGCTGATTCGCCGCACGGTTGCGGTCGGAAATCTTCATTCGCTACCGGTATCGCTTTGCGGTCAGGTCGGATCGAATCTCTTTAATATCGTAACACTAATGGGTTTGGGTTTGCGTACGATTAGTTGTGCGCCGAACAACATTGCCCGGTTAAAACGGATTATCCGGCAGATGTCGATTGCCGACTGTAAAAGCATTGCCTGCACTGTGCGGCAGATGAGCAGTGCCAAAGACATTCAGGATTACGTTAAAAATGCGCTTCGCAAAGCCGCACCTTCGCTTTTCGATCCTGATTTGTAAGAAAACGCCGGAAAGGGATAAATGAAACAAAAAAGCGGAATAAGATGACCCTGCCGGATTTTGTTCCCCCTCTTGCGGATTTTCCGCAAAATGTTAAAATTCGGAAAAATTAACCTTTTCAGTATTTTCGGTAACTTTCTTCCCCGGCAATGTTCTGTTTTCTCCTTGCTGTTATTGTTTTCTGTTCCGGTGTCCTGCTCTATTTGGCTTATCGCGATCAAAAGCAAGAAGAGAACTCTTACCGCACGAATGCGCTCCACATTTGCCGGATCGAAGTTCTCGAAGAACGGGATTTTCTTTCTGCCTCGCCGCTTGATGATTCCTGCGATTATTACGAACCGCCGTACAATCCCTGCAATTCGTACATGGAATACAACACTTACACCGATACCGCTGCGCCGCAAAATAATGATCCTGATGAGGAATTCTCCGGTGATTATTACGAATCGCTCTTCAATTCCGGGAATGATAATCTTGAAGACAACACCGGCAGCAATGCCGTTGCCCGGCAAAATACGCCGCAGAATTCCGCTGTACCGGCAGTAACGTCCGCCCCGATTTATACACACGATCTTCTCGGTGAGGGGACTTCGCGGGTGACAACAGCAGGCAATTATTATACATTAACCGCCGATTATCTTGCCGCCAAAAATTTTAATTCCAATACACTTGACCTGCTACATTCGGCAACAAGTTTAACCATTGCGGCAACGTTTAACGTTGATTCGGTGAACGGCTGGCATTATATTGCTGCTCACGACTGCCCGAACAACACCGGAGCGGAGGTTTTTCTGCGGATTCGGGACGGCAAACTGCAATTCGGCTATTGGGATACCTATCAAAACCATTTAGCGGAAACAGCGGTCTCGGCAAACACTTGGTACAGCGTTGCCGGTACGTTTGACGGAACGACGTGGAAACTCTATGTTAACGGCGAAGTAAGAGATACGGAAACCTATACTCCGCCGAACAGCATCCTGAATTTGGACGTGCGCGGTAACGGCAGCACTTCCTCTTGGTTTGTCGGCAGGCATGGAACGCCGACCGATCTGCGGATATTCGGCGGCAATCTGTATCGCGTTGAAATTTGGGATACGGCGTTGAGTGCGGATGAGATTGCGGCGCAAGTCAAGTGGACAACCACGGTTAAAGCAACAGCCCCCTATTCGAAAACAGAAGGTCTTAACACTTTTTGGGGGAGTACGGAAACTAACGTGACGGCTTCATTTAGTGAAGGGATTTTTCAAATCGCTTATACGCAAACCATTGTCGATAATTTCACGGTTACTGATAAGATACAGCCGACAACAATGGTGATAGAGAGTGCTTCCGATTTGCTCACTTTATCGGTAAAAGGGATCATAAAAACGGTCACAAACATTAACATTTCTTATAATACGGCAACGGCGGAATGGACATTATTCTACTCTGTGTCCACATCGGATACCGCCGGATATGTCGTAGAAGACCGCCAGATAGACGGCGATTCTGTGATCGTTCTTTCGGAGCCGATACTTGCCAGTACCGCAAAAAGTTCGGGAACACTGCATGAAACCGTCACGACAAACGGCGGAAAACCCGCAGCATCGCAGGTAAGCAAATGGATTGATTGGGTGCAGGAGGGAATCAGTTGGACAGGATTTCTTCCCGGAGTGGGCGCAATCCCTGATCTTGTCAACGCCGGTATTTATGCTGCGCGTGGAAAATATGCAGAGGCAAGTATGTCCGCCCTGTCCGCTGCTCCTGCTGCCGGCGACTCGATTGCGGCGGCTCGCAAAGTGAAAAAAATTACAGAGACAATTAAAGATGTTGCCGTTAAAAAAATTGATGATGCTGCCGGTGATGTCGTTCTCGGCAATCTAAAAGACATACCCGAAGCCGTTCTTAAAAAGAATGGGATTAAAGACATACATGCATTCAAAAAAGAGTATGTTGGAAGAGATGTTTCAGAATTTGATATAAAACTAAACTCTAAAACAAGGGAACTGATTATTGTTCCGCATCATAAAGAGGTAAAGATTCCACCTATAAGAACAGGAGTTTTCATTAATGGATGATAAAGCATGGGAAGAATTCTGTGAGCAAGCGGAATCCTCACCGGGGGCGCATACGTTTTCCCGCGGGGCGTTTTTGATCGGTTCCCTCCACCCGTTTAACGCCGATGTCATTTCCGAAGTGTTAGGAATCAATCCTAATTATCTGTGGCAGCAGCAGAAACCGCATCTCATAGGACTTACTAATTTCCCGCAAATGACGTGGGGGTATCAGTTACCCTTACAGGAATATGAAAGCACGGACGATCCGGTCAATGAATTACTTGAAATCTTTCTGCCCAAGAAGGACATTCTTGTCCCCTTTGTCGC
>JAIRPZ010000215.1 GCA_031256755.1 Planctomycetaceae bacterium | reverse complement strand
CTTGTACCATTTTCAGTAAAATCTGTAAGGTGTGATTATTTCGAGAGTTATAAAAATTGCAAAATGATACAGTATTTTTTATTGTGCTGTAAAATAAAGCGGTTGCGCAAAATATGTATGATTTTGATACATTCTGGAGAGGACGTATGACTGTCCACCGCACTGTGTTATTTTGAAGCGGTTAGTTTTTACAGAATTTTTTGTGTCCAGCACCAGTCCGTTGCGGAGTATTGCATTTGGCAAGCGTTTTGATGTTTTGCTCTCAATCGTTCTCTCACTTCCTGCAAAGTGCGCTCTTTCTTCTTCATCAGACGCACTACTGCTCCAGCCATTCCCGTCAGAAACGTCCAAACTTCGCCCAACGCCACACCCGAAAAACGTGTTTGTCGTCCGGTTCCGCTGTTTCACGCTGGAAAAAAAAATTAACGGGAACTGTTCCGGCGTTTTCTTGTTGTTGGTCTTCACCTGAAAAATGTCATCCCGATGATATTGATAAATCACTTCAAGCAGCAGACGCTGCCTATAAACCGCAATATCTGTAATGCCGGCTCAAGTTATGGCAATGACGGTATGAAACGGATGGGAGACCCCGTGTTTTGACCGCGGGTCGGGAACGCTGTGGAGGCATTGCAGGAGTCGGGCAACGCCCGTTGTCCGCAGGCATCAGACGGCAGATTGCAGGCATCTTTTCTTCTGCAAACTGCCGTCTGCCGTCTGATGCCTGCAAACTGAATCACGTTTCCGGCAGCGCGGTGTGCGGGGCAGACAGCAGACCACAGACCGCAGGGAGCCGGCGTGCTTTTCTCCAAACGGAACATGGTTTATAATCGTACCGCCGGTCTGCGGACAGCCGGCAGACGGAATGATCTTCCAAACGGTCTGTCCGGTGTACTGATCTTATGCCCTGTTTCGGCGTTCACGAATCCATTTCCGGCGGTCATGACAAAGCCGTTCACGCCGCCGCCGATCACGGTTTCGGCTGCGTACAGATTTTTTCCAAAAACAGTTCCCGGTGGAAAGCACCGCCGCTTTCCGAAGAAGAATGCCGCAAGTTTCAACAGGCACTCGCCGACCGGAAAATTATTCAGCCGCTTATCCACGATTCCTATCTCATCAATCTCGGTTCCGGTAAAGAAGATTTACGGCAGAAGTCCGCCGCTGCGTTTGCGGAGGAAATAGAACGTGCAGCCATGCTGGGGATTCCGCAAATCGTCATGCACCCCGGCAGTCCGACCGGCGATGATTCCGATCGCGCCGAAGAAAACGGTCTCAAACGGATTGCCGCATCGTTTGATGCCGTTTTCGGACAAATCGGCACACAAGCAGAAAACGCCGCTGCGGATATTTTGGTACTGCTGGAAACAACGGCAGGACAAGGAACCAACCTCGGCTGGCGGTTTGAACACCTTGCCCGAATCATAGAACTTTCGGCAAACCCGCACCGGTTCGGCGTATGTATCGACACGTGTCATATCACGGCAGCGGGCTATTCGCTGCAAACAGAAAAGGACTACGACAAAACATTTGCCGAATTCGACCGCATTATCGGGCTGGAGCGGTTAAAAGCGTTTCACCTGAACGACAGTGTGAAGGGCTGCGGCAGCCGCATCGACCGTCACGCTCACATCGGACACGGTACGCTCGGACTGGAACCCTTCCGTCTTTTGGTGAACGATCCCCGATTTGCCGGATTGCCGATGTATCTTGAAACGCCGAAGGGAACGGATGCGGACAACGCCGACTGGGACATCGTCAACTTGCGGACGCTGAAAGATATGCTGCGGTAAAGTGTCCGGCGGGATAAAAACTTGCCGCCGGCGCGGTATAATGTCCCGCAGTCCTAAATAGAGAAAACGATGAAATACAGCACCGCCGGAGAATCGCACGGACAGGGAATTTTAGCACTCGTAGAGGATTTCCCTGCCGGTCTGACCATTGATTTTGACCTGATCAATGCCGAATTGCGGCGAAGGCAGGGGGGCTACGGACGCGGCGGACGGCAGAAAATCGAAACCGATACCGCAGAAATCCTGACCGGCATTTGGCGGGGGCAGTCGACCGGCGCACCGATCACGCTTTGGATCAAAAATCAGGATTGCCGGATCGACACCGCTCCCGACATCACCTGTCCGCGTCCGGGGCATGCGGATCTTGCCGGTGCCGTCAAATACGGACTGCCGATCCGTCCGGTTCTTGAAAGAGCCAGCGCACGGGAAACCGCCGGACGCGTTGCCGCCGGTGCATTGGCGAAACATCTGCTGCGGCGGCAAAATATCACCGTTATCGGTTTTGTCAAAAGCATCGGCACGTTTACGCTGCCTGCCGATGACCGTCATTTTACGCCGGAAGAACTTTTGCAGCGGCGGAATGAAAGCGAATTTTATACCGTTTTCCCCGAACAGGATTGCGAATTGAAAAAATATGTGGACGGCATTGCCAAAGACGGCGATACAGTCGGCGGCGTGGTCGAAGTCCGGGCATTTTATGTCCCGATTGGGCTGGGATCGCATGTTCAGTGGACGGACAAACTGGACGGCAAACTGGCACGAGCCGTAATGTCGGTTCAATCCGTCAAGGGAGTGGAAATCGGTCTTGGTTTTGAATCGGCCCGGACATTGGGTTCCGCTATGCATGATCCTATCGGTTATGATGCCGGTTTGGAACATGCGCCGTGCCGCGGTTTTGTGCGGCAAACGAACAATGCCGGCGGCATTGAAGGCGGAATGACGAATGGTGCAGCCGTTGTTCTTCGGGCGGCGGTGAAACCGATTCCGACATTGCTGAAACCGCTGGATTCGATTGATTTAATGACGAAAAAGCCGATGCCGGCTGTCTATGAACGCAGCGATGTTTGTGCTGTGCCGGCGGCAAGCGTGGTCATTGAAAACGCCGCCGCTTGGGAAATTGCGGACGGACTGCAAAACGAAACGGCGTGCGGCGGCAAGATTTAATTTGAAAAAAAAAGCGGGAATGAATATGAATCATTCCCGCCTTTGACTTTTTCACATTCTTGCGCCGGCGATTCGTGCCGAAACATTTTTCGCCGGATTAGAACACCGCATTTAGTCGGCAGTACGGGCGTGTTTTCCGCCCTTGAAACCGTAATGACCGCTCTTACCGTCGGCACAGGCGTGTTTTCCGCCTTTGCTGCCGTGATGATCGCACTTGCCGTCAGTACGGGCATGTTTTTTCCCGCCTTTGCTGCCGTGATGATCACACTTGCCGTCGGTACAGGCGTGTTTTTCGCCTTTGGCACTGCTGTGACTGCCGTGAGTACGGGCATGTTTCCCGCCGGTTTTGTCAACAACGTCTGCTTTCGTTTTCGTACCGCTGTCGGAAGGGTCAGCGGTTTGTGCGTTAGCAGCGGCTGCCGAAACGCAAAGGAACAGGGCTACAAGGACTGCGGCGGACAGTTTCCGCACCGCAGCCGGACGAATCAATGAAAGGAACATAAATAACCTCCTTAAAGTTAGGGATAAACAGGATGTCATCGCACCGATGTCATGGCACAGATGTCTCGAAACAAACGCCGATCCGACATCCTGTGAGAACTGTTGATTAAACCTCCGTCCGGTTCGTAAGTTCCGCAAGGTGAAAAATCTTTTTCCTTTTCTTGCATTTTCAAAAACGGAAAGTATAATATCTGCGTTGCCGGACGGCGTGCCGTTGTTCGTTTTGAATGACGGGCAAGTGCCGGACAGCACGACACGAACATGCCTGAACAAATTTGTTCGGGCGATAATTTTAGAGTACGTCAGCATTTCAATAGCCGTCATTAGGCGGATTGGTTGATTTCACGTTCCAAACGGCGCAAGCCGAGTGAAGTTTTTCCGATGAAGTATGAAACCTGCGTTGCTCCCGTCCGGGAGCGTCTGCGCATACTTCAATGGCAATCTTCAGCGGTGCAAGGTTGAATATCGCAACGCACCTCATTGGAACGAGGGAAGAAAACCATCTATTGAACGCACCGCTCCTGTCTTGAGCGGTCTTGTTTGCGTTCTCTGCAATCCCTGATGTGATAACGGATTAGGTTATTTCGCGTGCAATGACCTGTGAAAATAGGACGGATCGGTAAATTTTATCCTCTAACCCCTCGAAACGAGGAAGGAGTAACCATGAGAAGATTTTTGTGCGTTTTTTTATTAGCATTCGCCGTTGCTTTCGCGGGCTGTGAACCGGCGAATAACAGCGGAAACAGCGGGAATACCCCCGGCAATAACGATGGAACCGGCGACCCTGCCAATCCCGATGAAAACGGCGAAACACCCACCCCCAATCCCGACGCGCCCGCCCCCGACATGTCCGACTTACTGACCGCCGACACCGGCAAATGGGACATCGCCGTGTGGCAGGCATCCCTTGATGCGGGCTATTGCGGCGGGAAAATTGCCGGAGCGGATTCGCTTACCGCGTTCTGTATTTGGGCAAATCAGTATTTTCCAGAAGGAATTCCCAGACATCCGGGCGAGAAAAGCGGCGATTGGAACGCAAGCGAATGGGGAACGTATTTCGAGGCGTACCCGGAAATCAAAGAAAGTTTTCCCGGCACGTGGGACACTTTTTTCGATTGGGCGAAAGCCAATTTTACGGGCAAACATTTTATCCTTGGAATGTATGCCTATACCGATATTCCGTTTGCACCAAAAGTAGTGATTGGCTCCAACTACGAAGTAATCACAGATGCCACGGGACGCTGGTATGATGACGGGCTTCCCTCTGGCTGCAAAAAACTTACTGTTCCTGAAGGTAATTGGGTGTTGGCAGATTGGCAGCGTTATGTTGACTCGCAGGAAGGCGGAATCCCCGGCGTAGAGAACACGACCCAATTCATCACGTGGGCGAACAAAAATTTCCCTGAAGGTATTCCAAGCGTCCCTGAAGGACAGTCCGGCGATGCGTGGAACAGTGAAGCATGGCGGCGGTGGTTCGCGACTCATCAGACCGAATCTTGGCAAAATAGCGTCAATACTTGGGAAACGTTTTTAACGTGGGCGAAGGAAACCTACGGCGACGGCGACATGCCGTACACACCGCCCGGAATGACCGGCAGCGGCAGCAGCAGTACGCCCGCTGATCCGAATGAGGACGGAAACACCGGCGAAACCGACACGGGCGGAAACACCGGCGGGAACCTTGAGGACATCGTCCAAGATGTGATTAACGGTGTGACCGGCGGCGGGACAGCGGCGAGCCGCACGGCAGGACTTGCCGGCAGCAGAGCGGCAAATGCGTCCGGCGCGGA
>JAIRPZ010000303.1 GCA_031256755.1 Planctomycetaceae bacterium | reverse complement strand
ATATGGGCGAGCAGACCGAGAAAGACAAGTGAACAGACGGCGTGAAACGGATAACGAATGCCGCGTTTGTGACGCTTGTCGGTCAGTTGAGTAAATACGTTTGCGAGTGTGGAGAGAGATGTCATTTTGAACCTCCGTGTGAATGAAATCTACTCCGTTTATACGCTTCAAAACACTGCGTGTTTGATAAATCCCTGAAAATTCCAAAAAAAACGACTTTGCAGGGGACGTAAAGGGGAATGCCGCATTTCCGCTGCCCGTCTTTTCAGAATTCAGTGTAAGCCCGGTCAATCTTTGTTTTCCATATCTCTATTTGTTTCCGCACCTGATCCGGGGCGGTGGAACCGTAACTTTTCATCGACGCAACCGCATTTTTTGCACCGAGAACCGAAAAAACATTGTAATCGAAATCTTTATGGGCTTCCTGAAACTCTTTCAGCGTCAACTTGGCGAGCGGCACTTCCCGTTCCATCGCAAGCCGGACAAGCCGGCCGACAATGCTGTGCGCCGTCCGCTGCGGCACACCCTTACCGATCAGATATTCCATCAGCGTTGTTGCGTCCAAATATCCCCGATCCAGTTGGAACGCAATCGCTTCCCGATTCAGCACAGCCCCTTCAATCAGCGGAGCCGCAAGTGCCAGCACGGATTCTATCGTATTGAACGAATCAAAAATCGGCTGTTTGTCCTCCTGCAAGTCCCGATTGTACGCAAGCGGCAGTCCCTTCGTCAGGACGAGCAGTGTTTGCAGATTCCCGATGACCCGTGCGGTTTTCCCACGGATCAATTCCAGCACATCGGGATTCACCTTTTGCGGCATAATGGACGAACCGGTACAAAACGATTGCGGCGACCGTAAAAAATTGAATTCCGAAGTCGACCAAATCACCCATTCTTCGGCAAAAGTGCTGCAATGGAGTGCAATTTGAGCGAGGCAAAAAGCGGATTCCAAAACAAAGTCCCTGTCGCTGGAAATGTCAATACTGTTAGCGGCAACGGTTTCAAAACCGAGATATTCGGCGGTCTTGAACCGGTCAATGGGCAAACTCGTACCGGCGACAGCGGCGGCACCGAGTCCGAGAACGTTGACCCGTCTCCGGCAATCTTTCAGCCGCTGCCGGTCGCGTTCAAACTTTTCACAGTAAGCGAGCCAAATATGCGGGACAAGAACGGGCTGCGCCCGCTGCAAGTGTGTGTAAGCCGGTACAATGACATCGAAATCATTGTCGCAGCGTCCGATGAATGCGGACTGAAGATCAACGAGACGGTGATCAATCCGGTTGATGGCTTCGCGAATCCAGATACGCAGGTCTGTAACGACCTGATCATTCCGGCTTCGGGCTGTATGCAATTTTCGTCCGGTATCGCCGATTTTGAGAATCAACGCCCTTTCGATATGCATGTGAATATCTTCAAACTCCACGTGATATTCAAATTCGCCGGATTCAATTTGGCGGCGGATATCGAGGAGACCGCCTTCGATTTGACTGTATTCGGATTCCGTGAGGATACCGGTATCCCGGAGCATTTTGGCGTGGGCAAGTGAACCGCGTATATCGGCTTCGTAAAGGATTCGGTCAAAACTGACGCTTTCGGTAAAAATTTCGACGCGGCGGTCGGCGGCTTCGATGAATACGCCGCTGCTGGCAAAACGGTTGCCGATAGTGGAAAGCGAAACATTGTTCGGCAGGTTTGGATTAGGGGAAGAACTCATTCGGAACAGTGACAGGACTGGAACAGGAAAATCTCATTATACCACAAACATACGGTTAAATCCGGTTGACTTTGCCGCTGCAAAATACCGGCGGCGGGACTTCGCCCCTTTCCGGCAACGCCCGTTTATGATTCCGTTGTTTGAATCCAATCCGGCACGGGCAGGATTTTACCGTTGGGATCGACAAATGCCAGTGTGATGTGTCCGGTTGCCAGCAAGACAGAATCGCGGAGAACCTGATGTTCGTACTCAATTTTGACTTTGGTGATCCGCACAACGGTTGTGCGGATTGTCAGCAGATCGTCGTATTTTGCCGGTTTGTGATAAGAACATTCGGCTTTAATCACCACGCCGAGCGTACCGTTTGCTTCCATTTCCCGATAGGTATAGCCGCAACTCCGCAGCAGTTCGGTTCGGCCGATTTCAAAAAAGGTAAAATAATTTCCGTGATATAATACGCCCATTTGATCAGTTTCCTGATAACGGACACGTACCTGAACTTCACCGGTGCGGTAATTTTGCTGGAGTTTCGGCATTGGGCTGCGTGACTGCGGAGAATTGCGGGGAGAATTGCGGACAGCGGGTCATTATAGCGGCAGCGGAAGAAATAGGGAATGCCTGATCCGTTTTGATGCTTGATAATTTTAATCATTGGAGTATACTGTCGGGAACGGCGTGAGTGTTTTATCGGGGCGTGGCGCAGTCTGGCTAGCGCGCCTGCTTTGGGAGCAGGAAGTCGCAGGTTCAAATCCTGTCGCCCCGAATGAGTAAAAAAGCCCGTGAAAACAAGCGTTTCACGGGCTTTTCTTGTGTTAACGCTACTCTTTTTCAAACCCCTCTTTTGTCCCGTATTGTATTATTTTGTCCCATTTTGTATCATTTTGAACCATAAATTAGTGCAACTTTTGGTGCATCCTTTCTGAAAAGAGAAAACAATGGGTATCCTGATACGAACATGGAAAACAACCGTCATCCCCGAAGGGGCAACCGTGCTGCGGCAAACTGCTCATTGGACTGCCAAAGGCAAAAAACGGACAGCAAAAATGACACCGGACGGAAGAGTTCGCATTCAGTCCACAACATGGACAGCACAGTTTCGGGACGAAAACGGGAAGGTCTGCCGGATTTCCACAAAGACCAGCAACCGAAGCGTTGCCGAAAAAATTCTTGCCCGATACGAATCCGAAGTCGACCGTATCAAAGCCGGACTGACTTCCAGACAAGAAATGCATACCGCAAAAATCCGGCAAACCGGTTTAAGCGATGTTCTTGACCAATATAAAACCAAAATGATCGCCGCCGGCTGTACCCGAAAACATCTGACCGGTACGTTGCAGAAACTTTCAACGATCCTGAATGACTGCGGGATCGAGTTGCTGTCCCAACTGGAACGCGGACGTTTTGAACGGTGGATCGCCGGAGAAATACAACGCAAAACCCGTTCCGCACGCACCATCAACTCTTATCTGTCCGCCGTAAAGTCCTTTACCGTCTATGCCGTTGAAAGCAATCTGTTATCCGCTGATCCGGTCAAGTCGATCCGTAAACTGAACGAACAGGTTGATAGGCGGAAAGTCCGCCGCGCTTTAACCGAAGATGAAGTCCGAAAACTTTTAGACACCGCCGCCGCAGGCATTTACCGGAAAAAGTTTTATGCGGACGAGCGGCATCTGATTTACCGCCTTATGCTGGGGACAGGACTGCGGTCGACAGAACTTTCTCTGCTGACTCCTGCCCAGTTTGATTTTGTGCATAACCGGCTGCGTATTTCGGCAGCAAAAACAAAAAACCGGAAAGACGATATTTTGCCGGTTCGCCCGGCATTGGTCTTGTCCGTCAAAGAATGGATAGAGAAAAACGGAATACAACCGGCTGAACGGATATTCCGGTACAATGCTGCTTCCATCCGCCGTTCCCTTTATGCGGACTTAAAGAGAGCCGGTATTGCCCGTGAAACACCGGACGGACGCTCTGTGGATGTTCACGCTCTCCGCCGTACCTTCGGGACAATGCTTGCCAAAGCAGGCGTGCCGCTGACAACGGTACAGCGTCTTATGCGGCACTCCACGCCGGAATTGACCGCAAAACTCTATATCGATGTCGAACCGATTGACATGCTGCAAGCCGTTAGCAAACTGCCGGATTTTTAACGATCCTGTTCCCGCAGAGAAAATAAGACATTTTTCGGTGTTGCGGTCATAATAGCCGGTATGGGTCGTCAATATGCCACCTTAACCGACATTTTTAACCGCTGGGGCGAACAGAATGTCCGTGATGCTGCCAATGTAGACGGCGATAATCCGCAGTCGCCGCCCGTTACGGCAAGAATCAATTATTTTCTGCAAATCGCCTCTGACGAAATCGAAGCACGTCTGCTCGGTTGTGCGTACAAAGTTCCGTTCTCGCCCATTCCAAACCCGATCCGAACCCTTTGTGCCGAACTCGCCTACATCAATATGTACCGGGTGAGGCACTCCACCGACAGCACCGCTCCCGATCCGTTTATGTACGTCACCGCACGGCATAATCAAATCTTTGCGGATATTCACGGACGACGGTTCCGGTTAGGCACTGAAGACCACACCATCGATATTCCGCTGATCATCAACGGTAAAAAAACAACACTGAATACTTCCTCGCCGAATGATAATATGAGTGGTTTAACCTACGTATCCACAGACGACACGCTGACAGGTGACGGTACCGCAGACAATCCGCTGAGCGTTACCGGTTTCGCACTCGCTATCGATCAAGTCGGTTATGACGTATCCGGCATTACCGACTTCTCCTTTGTGTCGGTCGGTTCCGCCGGACTGGTCGAATCGACCACCGCAAACAATAAAGTTGTCGGCATAAAAGCCGGAAACCGCGTCCTGACACAAGGCATCATTCAAAATCCTGCGTGGAACTGGCAAGCCGGAGAGTTTGTCATGCTCGGCGATAACGGTTTGACACAGACCGCAGACGAAAACGGAGTCTTAGTCCGAGTGGGCATCGCCTTAAGTCCGCATCATATTTTGCTCAAGTTGGAATACGGATTTTTGTAATTTGACAGATTTTGCATCTTGTATCCATAATAGCGTCATGCTGAAACAAGCACCGACATTTGAGAAAGAACTGTTGACCGAAACAGTGATTGTGAAAGGCAGCAAGGAATATCCGATTACCCCTGCCTTTCTTGAAAACTGCGTGGAGCAATACCGCCGGATGAAATCCTGCGGACTGACGGTCAATGTTCATTCCGGTCACAATCATACCCCCGAAACCAAACGGGGCGAAGTGCTTGACATTTATCTGAAAAAGAAAAAAAACGGACGGACGGGGTTATTCGGCAAGATTGTCTTTTTGCCTCACCTTCCGAAAGAAATGATAAAAACGCTCGTGAACAACGACGTTTCAGTGGAACTTCCCAAAGAACTTTATGATGCAAGCGGCAATACTTACACATTTCCGGTTCAGCGGGTTGCTATTACACCTGACCCCGCTGTGCGGGGCATGTCCCCTTTCGTACAACAGCGGGATACTCCGATGAGTGTACCGTTTTTGACTTTATCGATTAACAATCTTAATAAGGAGATCACTATGCCTAACGAGGAAGAACTGTTTGATCCGCAG
>JAIRPZ010000259.1 GCA_031256755.1 Planctomycetaceae bacterium | reverse complement strand
GGCTTCGCGTGCCGCCTGAATGGCAGGCAACAGCAAGGTAATGAGCATGCCGATAATAGCAATCACGACGAGAAGTTCGATAAGGGTAAAGGCCGTATGTTTTTTCATGTTGATTGTTTCCTTGTTTTTTGTTATAGTGTTCGAGTGGAAATTGTTAAAACGGAAGCATATAGCCATTGGTTTGACCAATTGAAGGACAACAGCATTAAGGACAAAATTGCTGCCCGCATTTACCGTTTGGAAACACACGGACATTCAGGCGATGCAAAATCTGTCGGAAATGGTGTTTCCGAAATACGTATTCACAGCGGACCGGGTTATCGGATTTACTACACACAGCGGGGCAATACTATCGTCATCCTTCTTTGCGGCGGCGATAAATCCTCGCAGCAAAAAGATATTGACAAAGCACAGCAATTAGCAAAGGAATTACAATGACACTGCAAACGACACCTTGGAACATTCAGGATTATCTCATCAGTGAGGAACGTATCGCCGGATTTCTTGATGCCGTCTTTGAGGAGGGCGATCCGGCAACGATTGCCCGCGCACTGGACGATGCCGTCCGGGCGCGAAAAAGAATTGCCGATTCGCAAAACCTGCCGAATGTTTCCGAAAGTATTCCGGTATCGTCACTGGAATCCCTTGCAGAAGTGCTGAACTTATTTCACCTCAAACTCGCTGTGGTGCCGCAGTAACGGATTTCCGTTTCCGTTTGACGGCGGCGAGTCCGACGAAACCGAGACCGAATATCAGCAACGTTGCCGGTTCGGGGGTGGCGGCACTCGTGTCGGTTTCACCGGAATTGACAATGTATGTCAGGTCGTCAAAGGCGAAGTACACAGGCAGATTCAGCCAAGTACCATATCCGATGTCGTTGCCGTCAAAAGCAAAAGTTAGTTCCGCTGCACCGGACAAACTGCTTAAATCAAAGGTTGTCCATTGATTAAGGAACGATACGGAACCATTACTGTAACTGCCGAGCGAAACGGTCAGCGAATCAATCAATTCGCCTGTAGCCCCGATACCGTAGATAATCAGGTTGAAAAAGTCCCCCTCATTTGCCATCGGGCTGGAAAAACCATTCGGGTCGCCGTTTTCCAACAAATAGGCGAGAACACTTGTATTGCAGAGGGCAATGCTTTGAAGAATTGCCTCTGTCGGCAGGGAAATACGGGGAAGTTCCAGCGAATTATACGGCAGTCCCGTCGATGAACTGCCGAAAACAACACCGTAAGTTTGCGATCCATTGTTACCCGTTCCGGTAACGGAAGCCATATCGCCGTTGTTGAGGTAATAACCGGCGGAATACGGCGTTTCTGTTTTCGTAGAAAGCCGTGTTCCCAAGTACTCCTGATTGTAGAATGTTACGCCTCCGCTTTGGTAGGCGAGTTCTGTTGCATAGCCGCCGTAAGCACTTTCAACTTGCGAAGTTGTGCCGAAATCGGCAGGAAACTGGGACAAGTATTGCCATGCATTGTTGTTGCCGATTTGAGAAGCGTACTCCTCGAAATTGACAACGATAGTTTCTGCCTGAACGGCAAGGGGGGTGAGGGCGCACAGTGCGCCGCTCAACAAAGTGAGCGCAAAAAGTTTCTTCATGGAAATAAAATTGGTTCGCCGGCAACGTCTGCGCACTATCACTGCGCAGAAACACACCGCGCAGAAGCAGAAAATTACCGGTCAATTTAACGTTCCCCTTGTCCATCGCTCGAAGGAACGTTCTAATCTTGCGGCATCGGTAGGTCTTCTGACTCTCGGCGAACATCCTGCCTTCCCGACACTTTCGCATCAGTGGCATTTGAGAAATGGATGTCCGTTTTGCCGATTACAGCGGCGAGGACCGTTCTGGAATTGGAGATTGTCCGATAAGACAACTTCCGCACCGGATTCCCTGTTGGTGCTTCCCGACGAATTGGGAAACAGCACCGATACCAAACACAGCGGTGATTATAACCGGTAAAAAAAGAATGAAAAGGGGGGACGGTAAAATAAAAATTCCGGTAAAAATTTCCTGCGGCTTGACCCGGCACAAAGGATCGGCAATAATACTTTTCCGGTTTATTTTAATTCATTGTGCTATTCTATGGAAATCACTCCTTTTGCCGGATACCGGTACAACCCCGAAAAAATCGTCCATCTCAATGACGTTGTCGCTCCGCCGTATGATGTGATTGACGCTTCCTTTCAAGAGGAACTCTATCAGCGGCATCCGAACAATGTTGTCCGGCTGATCCTCGAAAAAATGTATCCCGATGACAGCGAATCCGATAACCGCTATACCCGCACCGCTAAAACGCTTGCCGCTTGGAAAGAAAACAATGTCCTCCGGCAGGAACCGAAACCGGCTCTCTATGTTTATCATCAAATCTATGAAGCGGAAGGAAAAAAGTATGTCCGCAAAGGGTTTATGTGCGGCTGCCGGGCAGTTCCATTCGGTTACGGAATGGTCTATCCGCACGAAATTACCATGAGCGGACCGAAACTCGACCGTCTTATGCTCACGACGGCATGCAAAATGAATTTCAGTCAAATCTTCGGACTCTATCCCGATAAAGAAAATGCTGTTCAGGCACTTTTGGAAAATGCGCTGGTGCTTGGCAAATACACGGAATCAGCAAGTGCAGCCGATCATCTCGGAGTGATTCACAACATGTGGGTTGTGGAAGACGAAGAAACGATCCGGCAAGTCGTTGCGGCGATGGCACCGAAACCGATTTTCATTGCGGACGGACATCACCGGTACGAAACTGCGTGCAATTACCGGATGCAGATAGACGATATGGGTTTGCTCACATCGCAGCATCCGGCGAATGATGTGCTGATGGTTTGCATTGCGATGGAAGACCCCGGTTTGATCGTGATGCCGACACACCGGTTGTTCACCGGACTGCCGAAACTGACCTGCCATGAACTCGGCGGGAAATTAGGACCGTATGTTAAATTGGAATCCGTTGCCGGCGGGAAAGCGGACGCTTCTGCTGTTTGGCAGCGGATCGTGCAGGAGAACCGGCAGGATGCTATCGGACTTTATACGCCGAAAGATGATCAATGGTCGCTGACTTCGCTTACGCCGGAAGGAAAAGCGAAAATGGACGAAATTGCCGAGGATCACCACCCGGAATGGCGGGCATTGGGTGTGAGTTTGCTGCACCGGCTGATTGTGGAAACGCTTCTGGAAACGCCGGAATATCCGAAACCGGCGTATGTTCATTTGGTCAGCGAGGTTGTATCGGAACTGAACTGTGCTGATTATTCGCTGGCGGCATTGGTGATGCCGGCAACGGTGGAACACATTAAGACGTTAAGTTTGCTCGGCGACCGGATGCCTGCTAAAAGTACGTATTTTTATCCGAAACTGATTGCCGGTTTTGTGTTCAAACCGCTGGAATAATGCAAAGTCAACCTTGCATGAAACGTTTCTCTTTGGTAGAATGGAAAATATGAATGATGCGATAAACAATGAAGTACCGAAAGCCGTTCTGCATATTGACGGCAAACAGATTGAACTGCCTGTTCTGACCGCTGCGGATGGTCACAAAGCCGTTGATGTCTCCAAACTATACGATAAATACGGCATCACTACGTTTGATCCGTCTCTGAACAGTACGAGCGTATGTCAGAGTACGATTACCTACGTGGACGGCAACAACGGCATTTTACGCTATCGGGGTATTCCCATTGAGCAGTTCGATCGTCCGCAGCCGAATTTTATTGAAATCGCCTGGCTTTTGATCTTCGGTGTCTTGCCGACGCGGGCGGAACTTCGTGAATTCCGCGACCGCCTGACCAGTCATGAACTTTTGCACGAAGGACTCCGGGAACAATTCAGCGATTTGCCGCCGAAATCGCCGCCGATGGCAATTCTTGCCGCAATGTTCAGCCAACTCGCATGTTATCACGAAAAGTTTTTACCGCTGGACGATGAAGAACTGTTTATCGAAGCCGCTACACGGCTGATCAGTAAGGCAAGAACAATTGCCGCTTATGCTTACCGCCGTTCAAAAGGTTTGCCCTTTACGTATCCTGATCCGGCACTGCGTTATTGTGCGAACTTTCTGCACCTGATGTTTTCGATCCCTTATCAGCAGTACATTATCGGCGAGGAAGTTGAAGATGCGATGAATCTTGTGCTGATCCTGCATGCCGATCACGAACAGAATTGCAGTACCTCAACGGTGCGGACAGTCGGTTCTGCGAGGGCCAATCTTTTTGCATCGTGTGCAGCCGGTGTCAGTGCGCTGTGGGGTCCGCTGCACGGCGGAGCCAACGTGGAAGTCATGAAAATGCTCGAATCCATTTACCAAGGAGGAATGACACCGGAAGATTGCATCAAAGCCGCCAAAGACAAAGACAATCCGTTCAAATTATTCGGTTTCGGACACCGCGTTTATAAAAATTATGACCCCAGAGCCAAAATACTGCGGAACGCCGCCGATCGCGTTTTTGCCCGGATGAAAGAGAGTGATCCGTTGCTGGACGTGGCGAGGAAACTGGAAGAACTTGCCCGGAAAGATTCTTATTTTATCGACCGGCAACTCTATCCGAATGTTGATTTTTACAGCGGCATTCTGCTGAGAGCGATAGGGATTCCTCCGAACATGTTTACAGTTATTTTTGCGCTCGGACGGCTGCCCGGCTGGATTGCTCAATGGAAAGAACAGCATGATAATCCGTTACAAAAAATCAATCGTCCGCGGCAGCTTTATGTCGGGGAAATGCACAAAAATTATGTACCGATTGACGAGCGGTGAAAGACCGCAGACGGATTCCATATTGCCGGCGTTATTGTCTCAAAAGTCCCGGCGTGTGCAAATGCCAGAGACGGATACCGCTGCCTGACGGATCCGCTAAATTATCGTAACTAAAAATCAGCAGCGAACCGTCCGAGGCAACTCCGTTTTTACGGATCGAAAGTTTACTGTTACGGAAAATAATACTACGCCGGTCTTCCGGCTGCCGCAGCAAAGGAACAGAATAAATGCCGAGCGAACCGTCATTCCCCAGTACAATCAGTTTGCCTCCGTCCGATGTGAGCGACAAGGATTCCGGTACTCCGGTATTCAATTCCAAAACTGCCGGTTCATGATCCAATGCCGAAACAATCCGGTTTTTCTCCAATTGCCAAACCCGAATTGTCCGGTCATAACATCCCGAATAGAGATGTTCGCCGGTTTTATCGACAGCAAGCGTACTGATCCAGCCGAGATGACCATGCAGCATCACCGGCTCCGGCAATTTCTTTGCCGGCGTTAATTCCCAAAGCCCGATCGTATTATCCATGCTGCCGGTGGCTATCCATGAACTGTCCGGGGCAAAGATTATTTGTGTAACGGCTAGTTGATGTCCCCGCAAAATGATCGCTTCGGTATGGTCTTTTTTTACTGTCAGCGGATATACTGCCGCAGCCGCATCTTTTCGCCCGACCGCCAAATACTCGGATGCCGGACTGAAACGGATCACCTGCGCCGGCTGCGAAGCAGAAAGCGGTACGGCTGCCGGAAGCATGCCGTCTTCCATTTGGCGGAGATTCCAAAGCAAAACGGGATAAACCGGCGTTTCTTTCACCGGTGATGTGCGGGAAGATTGATACGCGGCTTGCTGCAACCCGGACGGCGGTGATTCCAATAAGCGGTGTTCCGCCAGCGGCATCGGAAAAGGACTATTTCCGTAAGCAGCAAGCCACTGCCCGTCGGGAGAGAGTTGCAAATCCTGTAATCCGGGAACCCGCTCGGCAAAAGTGACGACCGATTCTGCCGGATTTTTCAGCGACATATCCCAAATCCGTATCGTACCGTTGCTTTGCCCGCCGAATATCCATCGTAAATCCGGCGTGAAAATAAATTTGACATATTCCGCCGTTCCCGAATCAAGGAGGTAACTGCCGCATTTGCCTTCCGTATCTCCGGCGGCGTTGTTTACCGCCGTTTTCAAATCCCAAAGATGAACGGTCTTGTCTTTTAATTGGACTAAAAGCCAGCGGTTGTCATCACTCAATGTCATCGCGGTCACGGCCGGTGAATTTTCGGTCAGCGGTGTTCCCCACGACAATGCCGTCTGGATTCTGCCCAAAAGCCAGTAGAGTGAATCCGGCAGCGGCTGTTCCAATTCCTGATATATTTTCACCGCACCGATGATTTCTTGGAGACCCGTTTCCGGGTCAGATTCTGCCAGTGCTTCTGCTTTTTCAAGTTGCTGTTCCGCATCGGCAAGAGAAAGCGGCGGTTCCGG
The DNA here is from genome assembly GCA_031256755.1 of Planctomycetaceae bacterium. Lineage (GTDB taxonomy): Bacteria > Planctomycetota > Planctomycetia > Pirellulales > Thermoguttaceae > WRKP01. Next base: position 1,283 of record JAIRPZ010000259.1, on the reverse strand, counting down.
CTCCGGCGGCGCAATAACGGTATTGGACGATAATGTCCGGGGCGGAGAAACAACGGCGGTTTCGTCAATCGGCGGCGGCGGTACCGGTTCCGGTATATGATTCGGAGACGGCAGATGCAACGGCGGTTCCGGCGACGGAATCCATACGGTCTCTGCCGGTTCTGTGTTGATCAGAGGAACCGGCAGCGGCGGATTCAGCGATGGATGATTCAGAGGCGGCACGGCTTCCGGCGGCGGTGTTTCCGGTAAAGATGACGGAACATTTGCCGCTGTTTCCAAAGCATTCGGTTTCGCAGCCGAAACAACCGGCAGGGTTTCCGGCGGGAATTGCTCCGGTTTGGCAATAGCCGGTTGGACTGCCGGTTGCCGGGCGATCTGCGGAAATTCCGGTACCGGTATGGTGTCTTTCGGGAGCAGCAGCGGTTTGACCATAAACAAAAACGCGGCGGCGAGAATCGTCATTTGGACGGTAATGGTACGGGTCAGAATTTTTTTTCGGCGGAAAGCCGCATATTCCGGTATTTCGCCCGGTACTGCCCGAAACCGGAGTTGAATCCGCTCTGCCACTTTGTCGGCAATTTTTTGGGCGGTACTGTCTGTTTCGTCGTCCGTCAGCAGCGGGCAAACTTCAACGGGACAAGGGGGCGTATTTTCGGCAGGTTCTTCGGTCGACGCACGTTTGCCGATGAATTCATCTGGAGAAATCTGCTGCGGGACGGCAGGTTCGGCAGCGGGCGGGCGGTGCGGTGCAGCGGCATGCCTTTCGACACCGCATACCGGGCAAACAACCGCATCAGCATTGACGAATCCGGTGAACGGAAACTCAAATCCGCAATGTTCACAGCAAATTTGCTTGTGGGTGAGAATGTCGATCATACCGCTGATTGTGCCGTTGAACCGAATGATTTTGCTGCGGATAAACGGCTTGCCCTCTACGCTTATCGGCGATCCATTCAGGAAAATTGACATAATCCGAAATTTCGGCACATTATGCAGAACCGTCGCTGCCCGGGATAACAGAAAAAACCATGTCCTTAAAAACCGTCATTCCTATCATATTGCTGTGTATCAGTATTCCTTTTCTCCTTATGGCGGCATTGCTGCTGCCTGTTATGTTTCTGAACAGCGTCTTTATTTACGCTGTGTTCTTTTTCTGATAAACATTTTGCCAATTTTTACTCCTTTTATTCTTCGCGCTGATCTCCTTCCCGTTTTTTATTATCCGTTTCTTGTGAATATTGCTGCCTCTATTGCTTTAGCGGGAATTTGCACTGTACACTGTT
>JAIRPZ010000230.1 GCA_031256755.1 Planctomycetaceae bacterium | reverse complement strand
ATTTTTCGGAAGCGAAAGCACTTGCTACCGCAACGCCCGAACCGGCAACGCTGGCGGTGTTCGGATTGGGCATCGCAGGACTTGCCGCTCTTCGAAGACGGAAAAAGTAGAAACGGGCGGCGTATAAATTACGCTGCAAAAACGAGCGGAGGGCATACGTCCTCCGGTTCGGAAACGTAAAAATCCGGCGGGCGAATGCCTGCCGGATTTGTTTTTGGTGCGTTTTCCCTGCGCCGTTTTTTTCGTGTACAATAATGCGTCTTGCTGTTTTCCGGTATCTGTTTTTAAGTTATGTCTTTTGCTTATCTGGATTGTCTGTCAGGCATCAGCGGTGATATGATGCTTGGTGCGCTGATCGATCTCGGTGTTCCGGTGGACTTGCTCAATGAGAACGTCCAATCCGTTATTCCGTCTGTCAAAATTTCATCGTCCGATGTTTTCCGCAAGGAATTCCGGGCTATTCAGGCGGATGTTCACGCACCGCACGAACACGCTCACCGGACGCTTGCCGATATTCTGGCAATGATTGCCGGTTCAAAACTTTCGGACAAGAACAAAGAACATGCAGGAGGCATTTTCAAAGTCCTTGCACAAGCCGAAGGAAAAGTACACGGTGCGGAACCCGAAACGATCCGCTTCCACGAAGTCGGTGCGGCGGATTCGATAGCCGATATTGTCGGAACTGTTGTCGGTCTTGATTATCTGAATATTACCGACATAGCGGCTTCGCCGGTTCCGACCGGCGGCGGAACTGTCCGCGTGGCTCACGGCATTTGCCCTGTTCCGGCTCCGGCAACCGCAGAATTGTTAAAAGGAATTCCGATTGCCGCTTCGGATGTGCCGTTTGAATTGACTACGCCGACCGGTGCCGCTATTCTGAAATACTGCGTTAAGCGGTACAGTTTGCTGCCGGCGATGACCATACAGTCCACCGGAGTCGGTGCCGGAAGCAGGGATTTGGAACAGCAGGCGAATATTTTGCGGATACTTGTCGGAGAATTGCCTGTCGGCAACGGACAACGTATGGGGCATTTTGCCGACCATCAGTACGATTACATGATGGATACCGAGCCGGTACAACATCCGATCAGGAACGAGGTGGTCTGGATTGTCGAAACGAATATTGACGACATGACCGGCGAGTTGGCGGGGCATTGTGTTGACCGGCTTTGGACGCTTGCACCGCTGGACGTGTGGATTACGCCGGTTCAGATGAAAAAGCAGCGTCCGGGCATAACGATTTCGGTGATGTGCCGGCAGGATCAGATCAGTCCGGTAGAAATGATGCTTTTTGCGGAAACGTCGACCATTGGGATTCGCCGTTATCCTGCGGAGCGGTCAGTGCTTCACCGCGAGCCGGATCGGATAAAAACGGTGTGGGGAGAAGTCGATGCGAAGCGTTCCTATTTGCCTGACGGTACAGAAAGGGTAACGCCGGAATTTGAATCGGTCAAGCGTCTTGCCGCTGCGAAAGGGATTCCCGTTGCCAAAATTATGGATCACCTGTATTGAATCCGGCAGGAAGAACAAATTTCGGACAGCCCCCGCCGTTCTCATTTTTTGTGTTCCGCTGCCGGTACTTGACGTTCCTTTTTTTGATGCTACAATACTGGTCTATTGTTTTGGAAGAGACCCGGACGGCAAGCCCCCCCTGCCCGGTTTTCGGTTTTCTTGTAAAATAGACACTGTACATTATGAGCAGATCAATTAAAAAAGGTCCCTTCGTGAACATGAAACTGTATACGAAGGTTGAGCGGCTGGATGCAGTCGGTAAAAAAGAGCCGATTAAAACATGGGCGAGGGCTTGTACCATCGTCCCGGAATTTGTCGGGCATACTTTTCTTGTTCACAACGGAAAAGTGTTTAACAAGGTGTTCGTCACCGAAGAGATGGTCGGACACAAACTCGGCGAATTTTCCCTGACCCGGATTTTCCGCGGACACGGCGGAAAAGGGGGTAAGAAATAGTTTAACGGCACCTTTTGCACGTTTTGCATGCAAGGTGTATTTCACAGAGATTTTTAGACGAATTACTTTGAGGAATCTGAAATGGCGACAACGACTGCGGGTAAAACATACGAAGCAAAGCATCGTTATGCTCAAATGAGCGCACGGAAAATCAGACCTTATGCTGATCTTGTCCGCGGCAAGTTTGCGGACGAGGCACTTGAAATTCTCGCTTGTTATCCAAGCCGGGGAGCGCGGCTTATTGAAGCCGTCATTAAAAGTGCGGTGGCCAACGCAGAGGATTTGCGGGCGCAGAACATTGCCAATCTTGAGGTGGTGGATGTCCGTATTGACGGTGGTCCGATGCAGCGGCGTTTCCGTCCTAAAGCCAGAGGGTCTTCAAGTGTGTACTTGAAGCGGTCGGCTCACATCACCGTAAAGGTCGGGTAGCGGTCACTTTCGGTATTTTGCGGCATATTTCCGGCTCGCTTTTTGCAGAAACCGGCGTTCTTCTTCGGTCAGCCCTGATTCGCCGACTTCGCCGTAGCGTCCGAGTATTTCATCAAGCCGGCGGTCGTCGTCTGCATCTTCCGTGTCCGTCATTTCGGCATCGGTATTGATCGGCGGCTTCGTTTGCGAAAAAGGATAAATCTTAAGATTGAATTTTCGTTTCGGCAGGTTTCGGTCTTTCAGCAAATCGGTGAATCGGTATCCGCTGCGGAAAAAGACAAGATAATACAACGTTGCCGACACCGCTCCGGCAAGGTGAACGGAATAGGCAATCCCGCCTGCCCCGTATCCGGCTGATCCCGAAGCGTCCATAAATACAATCAAAAGCCCAAGCCCCCACATCGGCATCGGAATCACCCCCCAAATGAAAATCATCTGGCGGGGAAACATCCACGCATACAAAATGACAACGCCGCACACGCCACCGGAAGCACCCAGCGAAGCCGCCGCTTGCTGACCGGCATGGACCACAGCAAAAGTAATCCCGCCCAAGAGAATCGTTAAAAGATAAAATGCCAAAAATTCCCGTTTGCCGAGTTGCGCTTCCACATTGTTTCCGCGAACCAAAGCGAAACCGCCGGGACCAATGCCGAATGTCAATCCGTAGCCGAACATTGCCAGAGCAAGCATGTTAAAAACGATATGCTGCCACGAGTGCGGATCGTGAACAAAGCCGTAAGTGAGAAACCGATAACAGGATTCGGGAAACAGGACATAAGTTTCCTTCAAAAGCAGGGCTTCATTCAGTTCATTTTTTTCACAAAGCAGCCCGTTGATGAGCCAAAGGGCAACGTTAACGGCAATGATAATCGTTGTCATCGTCCAGCCGTTTTTACGGCGGCTTTCCATGTCATACCGATCAAACCGATTGTAATCCCGGTCGCTAAAGCCCATCTGCGAAAATCCTTTCGTGTTTTATTTATTTCCCTGCCGCTGCCGTTTCTTTTGCCGTTTTGCACAGGTTTTCAACGGTGAAGCCGAAGTGTTTCATTAACGTTCCTGCCGGTCCGCTGGCACCGAAACCGCTCATGCCGAGAAATACGCCCGAATCGCCGAGGTATTTCCGCCAGCCCTGTTCCACGCCAAGTTCCACACCGACACGCGCCTTGACTTGCGGCGGCAAAACCTCGTTCCGGTAGGATTCCGGCTGCTGTTCAAATAATTCAAAACAGGGCATACTCACCACCCGAACCGATAAACCCTCCGCCGTTAATTTTTCCCGCGCTTCCAAACATAAACCGACTTCACTGCCGGAAGCAAGGAAAATCAGTTCCGGCAGCGAACCTGTCGCCTCGCGTGCCAGTACGTATCCTCCTTTTTGCACACCGGCAGCGGAAGCAAATCGGGTGCGGTCAATGGTCGGCAGATTTTGACGGGTGAGAACGAGGACGGACGGCGTTTGCGTCATTTGGACTGCCGCTTTGTAGGATTCGCTCACTTCGTTTGCGTCCGCCGGACGAAAAACGGCAACGTTGGGAATCGCCCGAAGCGATGCCAAATGTTCCACCGGCTGATGAGTCGGTCCGTCTTCGCCGACTCCGATAGAATCGTGAGTGAAAATGTACAAGGTCGGGATTTTCATCAACGCCGAAAGCCGGATTGCCGGACGGAGATAATCGGCAAAAACAAAAAATGTCGCACAGTAAGCCCGCAAACCGGAAAGCGTCATTCCGTTAGCCGCCGCTGCCATGGCGTGTTCCCGAATACCGAAATGAAAATTGCGTCCGGCCGGTGTTTGGGTACTGAATTCGCCGGCACCGTCAAATTTCAGCCATGTCAGATTACTCGGTGCAAGGTCAGCCGAACCGCCGAGCAGCCAGGGAAGTTTTGCCGCCAACTGATTGAGGACTTTACCGGACGATGCCCGCGATGCCATTCCTTTGGCATCCGCAGGAAACGGCACCATTTCGGTCTCCCAGCCGTCCGGCAATTTGCCGAGAATAATGGATTCGATTTCGGCGGCGAGTTCCGGGTATTTTTCCGCATACGCCGTAAAGAGTTTTCCCTTTTCGGCATAAACGGCGGCACCCCGCTTGCCGATACCGTCCGCAAAAGTTTGATAGACCGCGGGGGCAACGTGAAATTTCTTTTCGGGGTCAAAACCATAGGCACTTTTGGTCGCCTTAATTTCTTCTTCGCCGAGCGGGGCACCGTGGGCTTCGTGCGAACCGGCAAGTTTCGGCGAACCGAAAGCAATTTGACTTTTCACGATAACCAGTGTCGGTTTATCCGCTGTTTTCCTGAATGTTTCCACCGCTTTCCGCAGCGCAGGCAGGTCGTTCACATCGTCAACGTGCAGAACGTTCCAGCCGTAAGCATCGAACCGTTTCGCAACGTTTTCGGTAAAAGCGAGAGCGGTGCTGCCTTCGATGGTGATTTTGTTGTCATCGTAAAACCAGCAGAGATTGGAAAGTTTGAGATGACCGGCAAGCGAAGCGGCTTCGGAAGAAATTCCTTCCATCATATCGCCGTCTCCGCAAACGGCATAAACGTTGTAATCGAAGAGCGGAAAGTTTTCTTTGTTGTACCTGCCGGCAAACCATTGAGCGGCAATGGCCATTCCGACACTTGTTGCGACACCGGCACCGAGCGGGCCGGTTGTCACTTCCGCTCCGGCAACGTGACCGTATTCGGGATGACCGGCGCATTTGCTGCCGATTTGCCGGAAATTTTTGATGTCGTCAAGGGAAACGGCGGGCTGCCCGGAATCTTGTTCTTTGACACCGGCAAGATGCAGCAGCGAGTAGAGGAGCATGGATGCGTGTCCGGCGGAGAGGACGAACCGGTCTCTTCCCAGCCAGTGTTTCGGGTTGGCGGGGTCGTAATTGAGGACTTCGTTGAAAAGCAGGTAGCCGAGCGGGGCGAGAGCCATCGGCGTGCCGGGATGTCCGCTGTTGGCGGCTTGAACGGCATCCATGGAAAGGGTGCGGATAGTGTCAACGGCAAGTTTTTCCGCCGGAGTCATCGAAAGGGTCATAACGTTTTTTCCGTAATTTGAATTTGTTTTTGTGTTCTGTATTTGCCGGCATTATACCAAAATTTACCGGTACGGCTACCGGTCATGCGGTCATGATCGGGAAAGTTCTACATGCGTTCAACTGTTTCGATACCGAGAAGTTCCAATCCTTTTTGGATTGTCCGTGCCGTTAAATCGCAGAGCAATAACCGGCTTGTGCGGACTTCTTCGCTTTCCGCTTTCAATACCGGACATTGCTCGAAAAAGACCGAGTACCGGTTTGCTAACTCATACAGATACGCTGTCAGTATATTCGGGCGGTAATCCCGAAGGGCAAAGTCCAGTGCTTCGCCGAATTTTAACAATTCCAACGCCAGCGCACGTTCCGCCGGCTGCGTCAGTTGCAGCATGTTTGATTGCCGGCGGATGGCGGCAATATCAATGTTTCCTTTCGCAAAAATGCTTTTGATCCTTGCAAACGCATACTGCATATACGCTGCCGTATTGCCGTTCATAGCCAGCATTTTTTCATAACTGAACACGTAATCGCTTTCTCTGTTCTGCGAAATGTCGGCATAAATAACGGCTCCGATGCCGATCCGCCGGGCGATCTCTTTATGAACGGCAGAGTTTGTCTCCGGCGTTTCGTTTTCTTCACTGCTGTTTTTCGTAACAATTTCTAAAGCGCGGTGTTCGGCTTCATCGAGCAGACCGTTTAATCCGACGGTATCGCCGCTCCGGGTCTTGAACGGCTTGCCGTCTTCGCCGAGTACCGTCCCGAATTTAACGTGCGTCAATTCCACGTTCTCAATTCCTGTCAGGCGGACTGTCTTGAAAAGATGTTCAAAGTGAAGTGTCTGCCGGAAATCCACAACGTAAAGAATGGCATCCGGTTTGAATTCTTTAAGCCGGTATTCTACCGTTGCCAGATCGGTCGTGCCGTATAAAAATGCGCCGTCTTTTTTACGGATCAGCATCGGGACTTTGTCGCCGTCAAAGAACACGCCGACAGCTCCTTCGGTTTCGGATGCGATTTTCCGTTTCAATAAATCGTTCACAACTCCGGCAAGCATCGGCTGATAAAAACTTTCGCCGAGTGTGTGATCGAAAGTGATGTTGAACCGCCGGTAAATCCGGTTGATTTCGTCTTTTGAATACGGTAAAACTTCTTGCCAAATAGCGAGGTTATCGGGGTCTCCGCCGTGCAGTTTTGCCGTTTCTGCCAATACAGCCGCCGCAATTTCCTCATTCGGTTCGTCAACTTTCTGCCGTACAAGCCGGTAAATGCGGCTTAATTCTTCGACAGGATTTTTTTGATAGGCATCTTTGTCAAGATAATTTCTGTATCCGAAAATGATCATTCCGAATTGTGTTCCCCAATCGCCGAGATGATTATCCGTAATGACTTTATGCCCCTGAAAGCGCAGCATTTTTGCCAGTGCATTGCCGATAACGGTGCTGCGGATATGCCCGACGTGCATCGGCTTTGCCACATTCGGACCGGAATAATCCACGATGTAGGTTTTTTGTTTCGGTAAATCAAGCGGCGGAATACCGAGTCGTTCTTCATCGGCGGCGGCTTTTTGTAACAGTTTTATAAGAAAGCCGTTTTTCAGGCGGAGGTTGATAAAACCGGGACCGGCGATTTCCGGTGTTTCGCATATTCCGGCAAGTTGTCCTGCTGCTTGCAGAGCGTCAACGATTTGCTTGGCAACGTCTCTTGGCGGTTTGCCGAGTTGTTTGGCGAGCGGCATGGACATATTTGCCTGAAAATCGCCGAATTTCGGTTCTTGAGAGGGGCGGATTAAATCCAAAAGCGGTGCGGTGCGTGTTTTTCCGCTGTCTGCCGCCTCGCCGGTAAGCGGCAGCAACGCCGCTGCAAAATGCTCTTTGAGTATGTTCAGAATCATAGAGATCGATAATCGTACGAATGCCGATACAACGGCAAATTTTCGCATATTATATCATATTTTGTGCTGTCATTTCTGTAGACGGCATGACCATAAAATTATGCGGCTGTTGACTGTATTCTGTCGGAAAGAAAATCAGGACTGTAAGGCGGTAAATACAAAACACGGCAACGAAAAGCAGGGAAATTGATAAAAAAAGTAACTGATTGAGCGTTTTTTATCAAAAAAATTGTAAAATATGCCCGCTGTGTCCTTGCCGGACGATATTTTAATTGAGAATGGCGAATTGATAATTAGTTTGCAGACCGCAGATTGCAGACGGCAACAAGAGAGAAATTTTTCTGCTGCGGTCTGCCGTCTGCAAACTGCCGTCTCTTTCACAGTCGCTCGATTTCGGATGCCGGAAGTCCGGTCAACTCGGCAATCAACGCCGGCGGTAACCCTTTCGCTTTCATATTCCGCGCCACTTCGGCGGCTTTTTTCGCCTCGCCTTCGGCAAGTCCTTCGGCTTTGCCTTCGGCAAGTCCAGCGGCTTTGCCTTCGGCTAATCCTTCCGCTTTCCCCTTTGCCTCGCCTTCTTTTCTTGCCGTTTCGACAACGTTGACGTTGTCCCGATACGCCATCAAATCCCGCTGATACTGTTCCTGCAACAGCGGAGACAGCCGGTAATACTCCGCCTCCGAAAACGCCTTTTCAAAAACCGGTTCGCGAAGGATTGACGGAATCTCGTCAAAGTCCTCCAAGTTCTTCAAAAAGTACATCCACTTGTCTTTCCGCGTCTTCAACTCCGGCTCCGTCAAACGAAACAGCGGCATCTGCAAGAAGACCATCTTCAATTTGTCCAAGAACTCTTCACCGTCTTGGTCTTTCAATGAAACGAGGCGGTAAATTTTCTGTTTCTCTTCGTTTTCGTCATAAGTGAAGTTCAATACTGCCACCAGATAAACCGGATTGAGGTTGAAATCCCAGTCCCCTTTCTGCGCCTGCCGCTGTATCGGAAACGAAAGGTAAAATAACGCCCGGTCTTTGAAATACTTCTGACGTGCTTTCTGCATTTCGACTGTGAACTGCTCGTTGTGTTCACCGGTGCAGGCGATGTCGAAAATGGCTTTGCGGTCAACGTTGTTGTCCGGCAGTTGTTCGGGGTTGCGGAAGGTCAAACTGACGATTTTGCTTTCGAGCGGCAGAACAGCGTTCAGGAAGTCGATGAGCAGGTCCTTGTTCGCCTCTTCGCCGAAGAGTTTCTTGAACCCGAAATCGGTATAGGGATTGATATAACGCGCTACTTTG
>JAIRPZ010000187.1 GCA_031256755.1 Planctomycetaceae bacterium | reverse complement strand
ATTTTCCCTATTCGCGTTTTTGGCATTGCTCAAAAACAGGGTAGCAGTTATACACTAAATTAGCAACGCCCTTTTTATAAATGAGACAGAGAACACAATACAATGAAGACAGAAACTTTGTATTTACTGACCAGTAAATGGGATGGATGCGAGACGAATGACTTGTTGGATAAAGAGGTTAATTCTCCTTGGTTTTGCAAGAATTGCAGTCGGTCATTTGATGGAATCAAGCAGATTGATGCTTTGATTGATGATGATACAAACCTGTCAAAACAAAAACCGTTGACCCTTGTTGTAGGTTTTGTTAATAGAATGTATTTGTGGCACCAAGAATTGTTATGGGAAGAATTTCTCAAACCCATTCCGCCGCATATACTTAAGCGTGATATGTACTTGGGTGATGTGTTCAGACAGGATAAAACATTGATTGAAGGTTGGCGTACATATCGCTGCCGATACAACTTGTTTTTGCGGGGAACAAAAAACATATCGCAAGTTACTGTTTGTAAAGATTGCGGACTTGTCCGTTATTGGGCCGCCGGTAAACTATTTGTCTATCCTAATCCGCCAGAAGATGCTGATATTTTTGAATGCTCAGGTCTCTTAATGCGAGAATCCGTTTACCATTTATTAGATATGGAAAAATGGAAAAAAAAGATTTATGTTCAGAAAGTAGTTGTTGCTCCAGTGCCGCTGGACGGTCTTGAATTGCCGCAATTTAGAATTCCGCGAGATTTTGAATGGATAAAGAAACATCAAGAGTTAGAACGTCTATAAACGAAATAATATAAATAATGTATCCTTGTGCCCTTGCCAAGAAGTTTTGATTAGCGTTATAAAATGACAATATAATTTTTGTTACAATTAGTTTTCCTTTTTCTAACGATTGCGGCACAGGCAGTTGTCGGCGGTAGTTTTGCGGAAAAAATGGCAACGAACAAATCATTGAGACCACAGGTTCGCAGCCGTTCTGGGTTGTTTCGGATAATCCCGAGTTGTGGAGAGCAGCCCAAGAAGTTGTATCACGAGAATCTCGGCGTAACGGAGAACGGCTATTGGGTTGAAGCAAAGGACTTGAAAGCGGGTGATGTATTGCTTGACGCAAACAGCGAGTTATCTTGCCTTATTGCAAAAGAACGTGTAGAATATCCCGCTGGAATCACGGTCTATAATTTTACCATTGACGGCAACCATGATTATTTCGTTATTGCGCAAACGGCAGAATTGGGGCAAACGTGTGTGCTGGTGCATAACGCAAAATATAGTCAAACTAACAGTACCAATTTACGTAATCTTGGATTGCAAGGTGTTAACCTGAATGGCAAGAGTCATAATGCAGGAAGAAAATTGTTAGAAAATAGAGGATTTACCCTTACTACAACACAAACTGGGCGTAAAGAATTTACAAAAACTATCAATGGCAAAATTGTTAAAATCTCCTTTAATTCCGGTGGAGCATTAGGGTACGGTCAAAAACTGCATTGGCATATTGATGTTGATGGTTACGATCTTCATTTTAATGCAATGGGACGTGAAAACCGTAATCGTCACATTCCAGCAAACTAACAGAATTGCCATTATCGGCAAAGGTGAAATATTATGCACAGTAACTATATTATTCCTGATAACCGGACATCATTTCGGCAATTAGTACAAATTTTTCGTTCGCCCGTAATTCGGCAAATTGATTTATCTCAATTATACAAGAACGTTAAATTTATATTTGAGGAAGGAGAATCTTTATGTAAGGATTTTCCGCAGAGCGGTTTGTTTCAACTTGCGTTCCAAAACATTCAGGAATTCTCAATGGATTATAACAAGGAGACAAACAGAGAAAACGGATTTTCTGAAGGATTGAATGTGTTTGTACAAGAACGCATCGCTAATAGAATTTTTTATCGTATTATCACAAAAGGGAATGGTGTTTATATTCCTACGATGTCGATTCTTTTTGAAGATGTCTGCATAGCGTATTTGGGAGATATTGAACGAACCGAGAGATACGGCGGTATTCGTTTTTGTTTTCCAATGCCGGATATGAATTTTCACGGATAACTGTCCTTGTCCAGAAGTTTTGAGTAGCAAGTAAAATGATATATCGTCTGTTATTACCTTTCGTTTTTTGTTTTCTGACCGCTGCGACGCAAGCCACAGGCGGCGGTAATTTTGCGGATGCAAACGGCAATGAGCAAATCGTTGAGACCACAGATTTTCACCCGTTCTGGATTGTTAATAAAGAAGCGTGGGTTGAGGCAAAGGATTTACAGATTGGCGATACTTTCCTTGGGACGAATGGTGAATTATCAACGTTTGTAGAGAAAGAACGTGTAGAATATCCCGCTGGAATTACTGTCTATAATTTTACCGTTGACGGAAATCACGATTGCTTCGTAATTGCACAAACGGCGGAATTCGGGCAGACAAGTGTGCTGGTGCATAATGCTAAATATATTGATGACATTTTATCTACTAAAACAAAATGGCTACAAACCAGCGGCAGACGGCTGGTGGTTAATAAAATAGAAAAATGAAAATACAGATGCTGAATTTTTAGACAAGTTGGATCAATTTTTAAGAAAAAACCAATTCAAAGTTGTTGAGCATAGCGTGTCTCCGCAGCCGTTCGGAAACTATTACTATACATTTTCCAACGGTCATGTTAATATTCGTGTATTACAAGACCGCAGACAATTATCTATACTGATATGTTCTGTATTTGATTCGAATTGGTGGTTCTCTATGCGCTCTGTTAAATTGTTATTAGACGGAGGAGAATATGATACTGCATTAGATATTGAAGATGCCAAGATATTTCTTATTCAAAATTTCGACAGAATTATCGACATGTTTTATAGAAATAAGTATGAATTTTATAAAAGCCAATGGCTTGATTTTTTCAAAGAAAGTTATAGAAAACTATACGGCGATGATGTTATTTTGCCCCCAAAACCGGCACGATAAAAAGACGGAAAAGACGGAACAACGGTTTCGCCGTAACTGGAATCGGCGGGAATTCCTGTTATATTGTGTTTTCTATGCACCTTGACGACATTGTTCACGCACCGCTGGAAAACCTTTTGGACGAGGCAGAGCGGGTACGGACGGACTCCTTCGGCAAAACGGTTGATTTTTGCGGTATTGTCAATATCAAAAGCGGACGCTGCGCCATGAACTGCCGGTTTTGTGCGCAAAGCAAACATCATCACGCCGTCATTGAAACGTATCCGCTGCGGAACGCCGATGAACTCCGGTCGGCAACCCGTTCTCTTTGGCAGCAAGGCGTTTCCAGAGTCGGCTGGGTTGCCAGCGGCTGCTCGCCGGAACCGGACGAACTGGCTGCCATCATCGCCGCTGCCGAAACGGTTTTGAACGATGCCGGTGCCGGCAGTCTCTGCTGTGCTTCACTCGGACAACTTGACACCGCCTCTTTGACCCGGCTTAAGCAGGCGGGCTTCTGCCGGTATCATCATAATTTGGAGACATCGGAACGTTTTTATCCGTCCATTTGTTCTTCGCAGCGGTGGCGGGACCGGCTGGCAACGGCAGAGCGGGTGAAGGCACTCGGCTGGGAAATTTGCAGCGGCGGACTTTTCGGTCTCGGCGAAACTTGGGAAGACCGGCTGGACTTGGCATTAACGCTGCAAAAATTAGAAGCGGATTCCGTTCCGCTGAACTTTTACAATGCGGTTCCCGGCACGCCGTTTGCCGGTTTGCCGCCGCTGGACATTGAGGAGGCCTTGCGGATAACGGTATTGTTCCGGTTGACGCTGCCGAAAGCGGCGATTCGGATTTGCGGCGGGCGACCGAAAATTTTTGCCGAAAACGGGGAGTGGCTGTTCCGCGCCGGTGCGGATGCGCTGATGACCGGCGATTATTTGACGACTTCCGGCATTTCGCCGGAAAGCGACCGGAAAATGGCGGAACGCTGCGGATTGACTGTCCGCCGGTGAAACCGGAGAGAAGTTGACAACGGCAGAAAAACCGCTAGGATTAAGGAAGGTTTGAAACTGAAAGAGGATATTGCACGATGACGGATACGGCATCTGTTTCTATGACGGACATTAAGGGGTTGACGATCAATTCGCTGATCACGAATTCATTGATTGCTTCTGTTGAAAGCGGTATGCAGATGTGTGATCTCAAAATGCGGGTCGTCGGCATCACAAAAATTCCGATTCAGTTGCCGGATGCGCCGGTAACCGGAATGATCGGGTTAAGCGGGCAGTGTACCGGATTTATTTCGATTTCTATGCCGGCGAGGGTTGCCACGCTTGCGGTTTCCGGGCTTTTGCAGGAAGAATACAAGACAGTCAGTGCGCAGGTGATTGACGGGGTTGGTGAAATTACGAATATCATTGCCGGCGGTTTGAAAACGAAATTATTCAATACGCCTTGGAAGATCAGTAATATCACGGTTCCTTCTGTCATTCTCGGCAGCAGTTATCATATTTCCTATTCCAAGGGGATTGAATACTGCGGTATTACTTTTGAGGTGGACGATCCTGACACTCTTGTTATTCAGGACAAGGTTTTTATGGTGAACACGTCGCTGATTCAATCGGCTTCATAAAACCGGCGAACCGACACGGACTGCCGGCTTGCAAAATACCGGTTTGGCGTTATACTTGTTCCGAAACAGGCAGCGAGTCCGCTGCTTCAGCATTATCCCCGGGCAATTTTCCCGCTATGGCTTCAAATATCGAGGACTTCGTCAAACGGATTACACGCGGAAACAGAAAGTTTACTTTTGTGTTCACCGAAGATTTTTTCGACATCAACGGACAAACCGGCGTGAATACCGCCCGGTTTCGGGATATTCGGAATACCATCAAAAATGTGGGACACCGGAAAGGAACCAATGCAGAATTGCACGTTGCTGAAGGTGCCGCTCTTTTCGATGTCGAAGTGGGTATCGTCAAAAAAGGGTTTTCCAGTTTTATGACCACGTTTGACGAATTGACCCGAGGACCGTTTGCCGATTCCGCAATGATTTACGGGATGGGAGGCGATCTGATCGATGCACAAAAAGCAAAATTTCAGGTGGAATCCTTCTTCGCCGAAAAAAATATGCAGACACTCCCGACAACACAACTGATTACGAATTGCCGGCAGCGGAAATTGATACTCGTTGCCGAAAGTGCCGCCGACCTGAAACGTCCAAGTTTGGAACCGTTTATGAAACTCCGCAGTCAACTGACAAAAATTCTGATTAGCCAAGTAAAAGGCCCGGTGGTCGATTGTCAGGTCAGCACGATTTTTCAGGAAGGAAACAGCAGTTCTCTCTCGGCATTGCTCAATATGTTTTGCGTCAATTACGGTTAAAAAACGGTGCGGCATTTCCCTTATGCGGTTTTTCTTCCCGGAAACCGCTTGCCGCTCCATTTTTGTTTCGGTTTCGTTCCGTGAAAACGGTATGCATGGCAGCCAAAAGAATTATTGACGCTCCCGGAACCGTTTGCCGGTTTGCCGTTCTTCGGTCAGCATGGACGCAATTGTTTGTACCGCTTCGGCAATCGGAATCTGTAACGCTTCCTTTTCCCAACGCCATTTTACTTCCACCTGTCCCGCCGCCAATCCTTTTTCACCAATCACAATCCGCAGCGGAAAACCAATCAAATCCGCATCCTTGAATTTCACGCCCGGACGCTGATCCCGGTCGTCTACAATGCAGTCCGCTCCCGTTTTTTCCAAACCGTCATGCAGTTCCGCCGCCAGTTGCATCGTCTTTGCGTCCGTAATTTTCATCGGACAAATAACCGCCTCATACGGCGCAAGGTTAACCGGAAACACAATCCCCGCTTCGTCGTAAGACGTTTCAATCAAGCCCGCAATGATCCGGTTCACTCCGATTCCGTAGCAGCCCATAATAACCGTCTTCTGCGTTTCATCCGCATCAAGAAATCGGGCATTGAGAGCATCGGAATACTTTGTACCGAGTTTGAATACGTGACCGACTTCAATAGCAGGTTTGATCGTCATCATACCGTGGCACTTCGGACACGCATCGCCGTCAACGGCATTGCGGAAATCGTTCACCGCATCCGGCGTGAAATCCCTGTTCGGATTGACATTGAGCAAATGGGTTTCCGCCTTGTTGGCACCCGTCACGCCGTTCACAACACCTGCCGCTGCATAGTCCGCATAGACCGGTATCGTTTCCTTCAAATGGACAGGACCGGCAAAACCGACCGGTGCGCCGGTCACCTTTTCGATCACGGCGGCATCTGCCAGTTCGAGTTTACCGAATTTCAAATGCCGTTTGATTTTGTTTTCGTTGGCTTCGTGATCACCGCGGATCAGTATGGCAACCGGCTTGCCGTCCGCAACATAGATCAGCGTTTTGATTAACTGTTCGGGCGGAACGTTCAGGAATTTACAGACCTGTTCAACCGTGTGGGCTTCCGGCGTGGCGACCTCTTCGACAGATTTTAACGGAGTATTCATGCCGTTCCCGTTATTTCCCGTACAACATTCCGCTTTTTCGGTATTGGCGGCATAACCGCAGATTCCGCAGTGAACCACTTTATCTTCTCCGTTAGGCGAGGGAATCATGAACTCGTGCGACGCATCGCCGCCGATGGGTCCCGATTCCGCTTCCACCGGCAAAAACGGCAGTCCGCAGCGGGTAAATATCGTGCTGTAAGCGTCATACATTTTTTTGTAGGTTTGATTCAGCGACTCCAGCGAAGTATGGAAACTGTACGCATCTTTCATGATAAATTCGCTTGTCCGCAGCACGCCGAACCGGGGACGTTCTTCGTTGCGGAATTTCGTCTGAATCTGATAAAGTGTCAGCGGCAGTTGCCGGTAACTGTTCACGAAGCGGGCAACGATGTCGGTGACCTCTTCTTCGTGAGTCGGGCAAAAGACGACAGGAATTTTTTTACCGCCCCGCGGCAGATTCGCTTTGATCAGGACATCGCCGAAAGCATTGACGCGGTTTGTTTGTTCGTAAAGCGAGATCGGACAAAGAGCCGACATAAGGATTTCGGCGGCACCGGTTTTGTTCATTTCTTCGCGGACAATTTGGACGGCTTTTTGCAGGGATCGCTGTCCCAGCGGCAGATAAGAGTAGGCACCTGCCATCACTTGGGCGACAAGACCGGCGCGGAGCATGAGGATATGAGACGGAATTTCCGCTCCTTCCGGCGTTTCCTTCATTGTGGGAATTAACGTTTTTGACCAATACATAACGAATGAAACGAATGAATTGAAAATAAATGTCAAAAGATTTTAGCACGTTTTCCGCAAATCGGCAAGGGCGGCGTGACGCAGCGGAAATTTCCTGCAAACGGCACGGACTTCCGTTTGCAGGTTTTGTTAGCCGGGAGTATAAACACAGAATTGGTATTTTGGGGCAGAGGACAGACAATTTGTTAAATCCGCTATGAAAGAATATAATATTACACGTCCGCTTATCATGCAAACAGTGCTGATCGTCATCACATCGCTTGTTTTGGATCACGGTGTTATGTTCAATGCATGTTTAGCGGGAAATTTAGTTTATTGGATATTTTTTGCGATAAAATTGTTTCGCAAATCACCGCCGGACAGGATCGATTTATTTTTATTACGATACGGCTATCTTATTTTTGGAGGGATATTTTATTATTTGCCGGTATCTGTGTAGAAAGAGGATAAGACTTGCCTGATACGGTTATTTTTGTTAGTATGCCTGTTATGTTGTTTTTGCTGCTCTGTCTGTTTTCTCTTTTTTTGTTGACGGTTCCGGCGGAACCGGCGGTGCTGGTGCTTTCCGGCGGCGGAGAAATTGAAGGAGAATTGCTGAATCCGTCCGAAACGGAACCGGCATATTACAATGTGAAAACGGCAGACGGACTTGTTCTCCGCATCAAAAGCGATGCTGTTGTGAAAGTTCAAAACGCCGCCGAAGATACGCAGTCCGAATACCGCCGTCAGTACGATGCAGAAGCCCCGTTTTCGGAAAATACGGTCGAAAAACATCTGTATTGGGCGGAATGGTGTTCTGCCCGCCGCCTGCCGGATCAAGCGAACTTACATTGGCAGCGAGTCCTCGAATTAGCCCCCGAACAGATCTCCGCCCGGAATGCACTGGGATACGTCAAAACAGAGAACGGATGGGAAAATCAGCGGGAACGGATGGAAAGCAGAGGATTCATCAAATCCGACGGGCGGTGGAAAACCCGTCAGCAGATCGAAACGGAATCCGCACTGGAAAATCAGAAAAAAGCACGCTTGCAGTGGGAGAAAAAAATCGCCGGATTAACGGGCAAACTGCCGAATGAATCTGCCGAAAAAGAATTGCTGTCGATAGACGATCCGGCCGCCGCCGCTCCGTTGATCGGGATCATCCGCCGCGAGAAGAATTCCCGCAAACGGCTGCCGCTGTTCCATGTACTTATCCGGCTCGAAGAAGCAATGGTCATTCCTCTCTTGCTGGAAGAACCGTCGGACGATGTCCGGGAATCCGGTATGGATTTGCTGAACCGGCAATTCAAAACCAATCCCGACTGGAAACGTTTGGTGCAGAATATTTGCAGCGGTTATTTGCGGCGCGGGGAACATATCAATCCGGCGGCAAAAATGCTTGCGGACTGGGACTGTTATGAAGCCGTACCGGAATTGATCGGTGCTTTGATTACGGTCGAAAAAATTGTCCGCAAGGTCGAATCGCCGACAACAATGGGAAACGGCGGTATGAATTTTTCGCCGGGTGTCCAAACCATATCCGAAATGAAAAAAACAGAAAATACGGCGGTCTTGTCGGCACTGCAAAAACTGACCGGACAAAACTTTCAGTTTGATCAGACGGCATGGCAAAACTGGAACCGCCGAAAACAGGTGATTCTTCCGTTCAATCTCCGCCGAATCTAATCCGAAACCGCATCCCCTTTCTTTCTTCTTACGCAAAACAAAATCCGGGTCAGTGACGGGCGGAGTGTTTTCGTCATCTAAAAATATGTCAATCCGGCAAGAACTTGCTGTCCGGGTCTCTTGCTGTTATTTGCCAATACGGTATACTGTACGGCATGCAGCGGATTATGTTGAAATCGAAAATTCACCGCGCCGTTCTGACCGGCACGAATCTGAATTATGAGGGGAGTATTGCCGTTGATCCGCTTCTCCTTGAAGCCGCTGACATTTTACCCAACGAACAGGTTCACGTGCTGAATGTCAACAACGGTTCCCGAATTGTTACATATGCCATTGAAGCCGAACGGAATTCGGGAACCGTTATGCTGAATGGTGCGGCTGCAAGAGCAGGAATGACCGGTGATGTTGTCATTATCATTACTTATGCCAATGTTGATACAGCCGAATTGCCCGATTATATCCCTAAAATCGTCAAAGTTGATCAGAAAAACCGCCCGAAATAAACGCGGATTATTTCCGGTTTTGGAAAAATTTGCGGCGGGAACGGTCAGTATAAAGAAGGATAAGCGTGAACAGACCGCATAGTACGGACATCGTGCAAGGAACCAAGCCGGAACGAAAAGTCCTCCGTAATTTCACGGGCATCGGTTAAAAATGCCCGGACGCGGACTGCCCAATGAATTTTGACGATAATACCGCGGTAGGAAAGCGGGTCTCTCGGCAGTGCGGTGCTGAACCGGCCGCGGGATCGGGGATCGATCCAGTCCCCGGCATCGACCGCATAACGCCAAAAAGCATGAATGCCCATATCTTCGCTTCCCTTGCCGGTCGTGTACCAAAAGACGGAGCATTCGATGGCAAGAATTTCCTCGGCGGAAACCGAATCGAAAAAATACGAACCGGCAAGCGTTTCCCCCGGCTGATACTGTCTGCGTCCGCGTCCGTCAAGGGTGATGATGATTCGGGGATCAGGCATAAAATATCAGGAGTGCATATAAAACATGAAGAAACAGTTCCGCTATTTTACGCTCAATTCCGCCGTTGTGCAATGTTCATGTGAAGGAATAGGGAATCACACAGCCGGCAAAATTCCGAAAAGACCGAAGCCAATGTTAAAAACAACAAAATGCTGCGGATTTGTGAAACCGAAAGAGCGGCAGGTGATGCGGGCGGGGTATTCTACCCCCCCTCTTTTAATTTTTGTCAATTTGATACAATTTCAGCAAATAATTCTACTGCGAATGTACCGCCATGATGACCGATCCGATCGCCGACATGCTGACCCGAATCAGGAATGCTGTCCGCATTGAAAAACCTTCCGTTGATATTCCCGTTTCTGCTGAGAAAAAAGGCATCGCCGCTGTATTAAAGCGGGAAGGGTATATTTGGGACTGGGAAATTGCAGACGAAAAACCGGTCGCCCAACTGCGGGTGCATCTGAAATATGGTCCGAGCGGCGAAAAAATTGTGAATGAAATCAGCCGCGTCAGCAAACCCGGATGCCGTGTCTATGCGTCAATCGGGGATCTCAAGCCCGTTCTCAACGGTTTGGGAATCCGCATATTAAACACCAATCGCGGTGTTTTGAGCGACCGCGAAGCAAAACTGAAAAACGTCGGCGGAGAAGTCATCTGCACGATTTGGTAACAAGATAACGTACGGTACGAAAACAAAACGATACAAAAATGTCAAGAATCGGGAAAAAACCAGTTATTATTCCTGCCGGAGTCAAAGTTGTCGTTGAAAAACAATACTTTACTGCGGAAGGTCCGCTCGGAAAACTGACTCAATGGTTTAGTCCGAATGTCCGGGTCAATGTTGATGCGGCGGCAAATTCGGTAGTCGTCAGCCGTGCCAACGAAAGCCGGGATGCCGCAGCAATGCACGGCTTGTACCGGGCATTGATCCAAAATATGGTCAACGGGGTGACAAAGGGATACGAAAAACGTCTTGAAATTTTCGGGACGGGCTATCTCTTTGCCGTTGCCGGTACTGAATTGCAGGTTCGGGCGGGTTTTGCCCACGAGGTCAAAAAACAGGTTCCGGTTGGTTTAACCGTTGCTTGTCCCGACCAAACCCACGTCAGCATTAAGGGAATCGACAAACAACTTGTCGGACAGTTTGCTGCCGAAGTTCGTGCGATCCGAAAAGCCGAACCGTATTTGGGCAAAGGAATCAAGTATGAAGGTGAAGTTATTCGCCGCAAGGAATCCAAAGCCGCTGCGAAAAAATAAAACATACAACATACAAAGACGGCATTGTCCGGTTTTTTCCGAATACTGCCGGGTGTAAAAATCAGAAATTTTTACAAAAGTCACGCTCTTGACGAAGCGTGTGGATTTTACAAAAGTCGCGACTCTTCACGAATCGCGTGGATTGATCTTAAATTGCGGTCATGTTTTGTGCGGAACGTGTGGATAGATCTTGTCAGGAAACCATTATTGAAGAAAGACCATGAAAAAGTATCAGCAAATCAACCGGCAGCGGCGTAATCGTGTTTACCGTGTTTCGAATACGGTCAAAAAAGTTTCGGATCGTCCGCGTTTGTGTGTGTTTCGAAGCAACGCCCACATTTACGCCCAAATTATTGATGACGAAGCGGGAAAGACCCTTGTTTCTGCCGGAACGCGGGACAAAGATGTCCGCAGCAGTGTTGCTAACGGCGGCAACTGCGGTGCGGCGGAAGTGATTGGGACGGCGATTGCGAAAAAGGCGTTGGCGGCTGGTATCACCAAAGCGGCTTTTGATCGGCATGGTTTTAAGTACCATGGCAGAGTAAAGGCATTGGCGGATGCGGCTCGGAATGCCGGTTTAGACATCGGTTCTGCCGGGGAAGTAAAAGAAGCATCGCCCGAAAAAGAAGTTTCGGCAAAGAAACCGAAGGCAACTAAAGAAGACAAAACCGCTGCAAAAGCATCGGCAGGAAAAGCGGAAAGCAAGAAAAAAACGAAATAGAAATTAAGCGAGGAACAAAAAATGAGCGATCAAATGATCAAACTTGTCGAGGAAAAGTGTCAAAAGCCGCAGGCGGATGTTTCGCAATTTGAAATCGGTGATACGGTTGATGTCCATTGCCGGATTCTCGAAGGAGAAAAGGAACGTATCCAGATTTTCAACGGCGTTGTTATTGCCCGAAGCGGAAGCGGAACGCGTGAAATGTTCACTGTGCGGCGTATGGTTGCCGGCGAGGGTGTTGAACGCAAATTTGCTTTACATTCGCCGAGAATTGCAAAAGTCGAACCGGTCAGAAGTGCGGTCGTGCATCGGGCGAAACTCTACTTCCTGCGGGATCGGGTGGGCAAAGCGGTACGTTTGAAAGAGCGTATTGTCAAGCGGACAGTGGAAGAATCTGTGGCCGCCCCGAAAAAAGCAAGACGCGGTTCCAAAAACAAGAGGAAAACCGCCGAATAACGGCAAAAAATATCCGATTGATATTTTGATTTTGAATCTCGATATTGAGCAGCAGCACAGCAGTCCGATACGGAATCTACGGCGGAGCATTTGATCCGATCCATTTAGGGCATCTTTTGCTGGCGGAGAGTTGCCTTCGTCAGCAAAGGTTGGACAGAGTTTTTTTCGTTCCGACAGGAAATTCGCCGCATCGTGCCGGAAAGACGGCCTATCACGCATCGGCTGAAGACCGGCTGAATATGATTGAAGCCGCTATTACGGGTTTTGAAGAATTTCTTGTAAGCCGCTATGAAATTGACCGTGCAGAAAAAAGTTATACGGTTGAGACGCTGCGTTATTTCCATCAGACGTTTTCGCTGATCGAACCGAAATTTTATTTGCTGGCGGGTGCCGATATGTTTAATGATTTGCCGAATTGGTATTTACCGGAAGAGATTTGCCGATTGGCAACGCCGCTGGCGATTATGCGCCCGGAGGTACCGCTTCCTTATTTTGCGGCATTGAGCGGAATTGTTTCGGCAGAGCGGCTGGAAGAAATCCGGCAGGCAGCGGTGATGATGCCGCAAATCGGCATTTCGTCCACACAAATCCGTCAGCATACAGCAGCCGGAAAGAGTATCCGGTTCATGGTTCCCCGAAGTGTGGAAGCGTACATTGCTTCGCACCATCTTTATCAAACGGCCGAGTAAAAACTTAACAGATATTCTCTTCGGCAATGGGCGAAATATCTCTTGGCGGCACTTGATTTCCGGCGGAGTTCGTGTTATATTAGAAATGAGAGGAGGAGGGTCGCCATGAACGCTGTCAATAAAACAAATCAGCCGATACGGTTCACACACCGCCGTATTTTCTCAAGAAAAGCATTCACGCTCGTTGAAATGCTGATCGTTGCGGTCATTATTGTTATTTTGGCAGGGTTAACTCTGGCAGCCGTTCATGCCGCTGCGGCTTCCGCCAAAGAAGCAAAAACACGGGCAACCATTCAGAAAATTGATGCGGCTGTCCTGCAAATTTTTTCCGATTACGACCGCAAATTCGCCCGGATTAAACATCGTCTGGAACAAGACAACACTTTGACAGAAGAAGAACGGTACAAAACAGCCCTTCATTTTATCCGCGACCTCATGCGGATGGAAATGCCGCAAAGTTGGGCGGAAGTTTATGATTCCGAAAGCACGAAAGATCCGAAAGAACCTCTGAAACCGATTGCTTATGGCGGCAGAAAACTCGCCGACAAACGTGCTGACGCGCCGCCTGTCTTCAGGCATTATTATCAAACATACTGCCAAATTAAAAAAAATACCGGTAAAGACCCCGGCAGAGCCGCACTGCTCTTTTTGATTATCCAAAACCTGAATCCTGATGCGCTGACATTCTTTCACAGCAACGAAATACAGGATACGGACGGTGACGGTTTACCGGAATTTGTGGATGCGTGGGGGCGACCGATTCAATTTTTACGCTGGGCACCGGCGTTTCCCGGCAGCGACTTGCAGCCGGATGTACTGAAACTTGCCAATTATGTTCCCGATCCAAACATCGAAACAAATAGTAAATGGTGGAAAAATCCCGATTCGCAGTTGAAGCAGGCGTTTCAGACCGCAACGGCAGTTTATCCTGATCCGCTGGATGATCATCATGTGGATGATCATCATGTTTTCGGCGGCTGGTTTTTGTACCCGCTGATCTATTCTGCCGGGCCGGACGGAGAATACGATTTAACGAGCAGGACAGTAAAGCAAGGAACCGACACGGACATTTCACCAACTTTGGAGTCAGCAGATCAGATTTTGGATCCGTTCAAATTGCCTTATGGTATGCCCGGTAATGACGGCAGCAGCAATTTGCAGCATAATGATAATATCCACAATCACCGGTGGAACAGAAGTTTTTAAGGACAAAAAATATGTCCATGTTAAAAGAGGGGTAAAATGAGTGCAGCAATGAAACCGAAAAATCAATGGTTTGACAAGCGCAGCGGCATGACGCTGGTAGAATTATTGGTCGTTGCCGCCGTGCTAGTCGCACTGCTGGCAGTGAGTGTGCCGGTTTTCAAACCGATGCTGGAATCCCGGCAGACGCAGAACGCAGCCCAAGTTCTCGCCGCCGCTTTACAGCAAGCCCGGATAACCGCAGTCAAAGAACAAAGAACCTACGGACTTGCATTTATCCCTTTTGAAACCGCACCGGCAACTTCACTGCAACTGCGGCTGCAAAAAGAAAATGTTTC
>JAIRPZ010000173.1 GCA_031256755.1 Planctomycetaceae bacterium | reverse complement strand
AATGCTGCCAAGAAACATGTTTCTGAATACCGGTTTATGGAGAGGTATCACCGCTCCGCCAAAGCAGTTCCGGCAGGAATGCAACGAAGAATACCGTACCAGCCGAATTCCAAAAAAAGGTCATCAAAAGTTGCGGACGCAATGAACATCCGCATAACGCTTTTCGTTACTGACTGCCGAACAGTGCAAGTAATGTAAAAACAAAGAGAATAAGTACGATAAATACGCCCAGTAAAAGTATGAGCGACAAAATGCCGGCAAGCATTCCTTTGGTAATGCTGCCGGGCTTTCCCGTCTGGCCGTCCATCGTAAAACTGAAAATGATGCCGAACACAATACAGGCGAATGGTATCATTATCAATCGGGCGGTCTTCAGCGGCATAAATTGTTCACCGGTCCAAAGGAGTATTGTTAGTATGACGGCAAGAGTCAGAAATGCAGTATATGCCGCAATGTACGTAATTTTTTTGCGGCAAAGCACCCGGACGGCGAGCATCATACAAAATGCTCCGAAGACAGAAGTCACCGGAGTCATCGCGAGCAGTTCGAATAATCCCTTTTGCATTTCCTGCCTCTCTGTTTAATTTTTAATTCAATTTTTCCTTCAACACGTTTACGATTTCCTCCCGTTTGACCCGCTCTTGTTTAAGCGTGTCCATGTCGCGGATGGTGACCGTACCGTCTTGCAGCGTTTGACCGTCAACGGTAATGCAGTACGGCGTACCGATTTCGTCCTGCCGGCGGTATCTGCGTCCGACCGCTCCCTTGTCATCGTAAAATGTTGAAAAGTGTTTTTTCAGTTCGCCGTAAATTTCCGCTGCCGCTTCCGGCATACCGTCCTTCTTCACCAGCGGAAAGACCGCCGCCTTGACAGGAGCCAGCCGCGGATGAAATTTCAGGTAGATACGTTCCTGCGGTTCCCCTTTTTCGTCCGGCGCAGTATCCGCCTGATACGCCTCGCAGAGAAACGCCAGCGTTGCACGGTCTGCCCCTGCCGACGGCTCAATGACGTGCGGCACGAAACGTTCTTTTGTTAAGTCATCGTAATAGGAAAGGTCTTTGCCGCTGCCGCGATGTTTCGGCTGCCCGTTTGGCAGTTTTTCCACAACAAGTTCATTCCCTTCTTTAACGAGTTTGCCTTCCATGTGCGACCGCAAATCGAAGTCCCCACGATGAGCAACGCCTTCCAATTCGCCGAATTCGCCCGGCTGTAAAAACGGAAACTGATATTCGATGTCTGCCGTTCCGCAGGAGTAATGCGAAAGTTCATCGGCATCATGTTCCCGCAGCCGGAGTTTTTCACTGCTCAATCCCATTTGCGTGTACCATGCAAAGCGTTTATCCCGCCAGAACTTGTACCATTCGGCGGATTGGTCGGGACGGCAGAAAAACTCGATTTCCATTTGTTCAAACTCGCGGCTGCGGAAGGTGAAGTTGCGCGGCGTGATTTCGTTACGAAAACTTTTGCCGATTTGGGCAATGCCGAAAGGAATACGCACGCGGGTACTGTCGCAAACGTTTTTGAAGTTAGCGAAAATTCCCTGCGCTGTTTCGGGACGCAGGAAAGAAACGTCTTCTTCGCCGCCGAGTGCGCCGATGGTCGTTTTGAACATCAGATTGAATTCGCGGGGTTCCGTCAACGTTCCGGCGTGTTTGGCATCGGGTCCGAGAACATTCTCAAACGAAGTCAACTTCGAGATGGGCGTGATGCCGCCTTCCCATTGCAGGGATTCAATGTCTTTTTTACGGAGACCGAAGAATTTCAAAGCCGCTTCATCGAGGGCGGTTTGCGTGTTTTCGGTTTCCATTGTTGTTACGAAAACTTTCTGCTGATGACTGCCGTCTGCGGTCTGCCGTCTGCCTGCAACCCAGCGTCCGATAACGTGGTCATAGCGGTAACGTCGTTTTGTTTCGCGGCAGTCGACCATGAAATCGTGAAAGAGGTCATAATGTCCGCTGCATTTCCAGATTTGCGGATGCATAATGATAGTGCAGTCGAGTCCGGTCATTTCGTAGGTTCCCGGCGCACCGGCAGCGGCGGTCAGTTCGTTATGGGACATGACCATATCGTTCCACCAAGCGTCTTTGACGTTGCGTTTGAGCAGGACTCCCAAAGGACCGTAGTCCCAGAAGCCGTTGAGACCTCCGTAAATT
The DNA here is from genome assembly GCA_031256755.1 of Planctomycetaceae bacterium. Taxonomy (GTDB): domain Bacteria; phylum Planctomycetota; class Planctomycetia; order Pirellulales; family Thermoguttaceae; genus WRKP01. Next base: position 2,270 of record JAIRPZ010000173.1, on the reverse strand, counting down.
TCGGAGGACTGAAACAAAAAGCCCCGGCGTTTGCACAAGGCAGTAAGGTTTTCCATTTGCATAGGCATTATACTGTTAAAGTTTAATATAAATGTACTGCATGTTTTCCGCGCCGGATTGTTTTTGCGGTAATTTCATGGAGCAGTTCATATTCTACCGGCTTATCAAATAAATTATCCTGCATTGCCGAGAGTTTTGCAACGGCTGTCCGTATTGCCGTATCCGATTGGTCAATACCAATCCAACGGCGATGATTTAACTGTGCCGCTCTCAACGTAGTTCCCGAACCGCAAAAACAATCCAATACAATACTGTCTTTATGGGATGAAGTCGCAATAATTAAATTCAGCATATCGGCGTTTTTTTCTGTCGGATATGCAGGTTCTTGCGGGTCTTTGTATTCCCAAATATCTTGAACCCGCATTCCCTCTCGCTCATCAGCATAAATAATTTTTCTCGGATTCCCCGCCGCCGACCATTCAATCAAGCCGTTTCTGTCCCACTGTTCTAAAGTGGCAACATCTGTTCTCCAATGCCTGCCGGCAGGCGGCAGCATCCCCTTAAATCGTTGATTGGATTTTCCGTTTTCCGTTTCGCCCGGTGCATGGATCGGCGTTGTTGTGTAGCACCGACCGTTCTTGTCTTTTTTCGGAAAAAGTTTTTCAATATCTTTTTCTGTATATTTTTTACGCGGTTCATTCCAGATCGGATGCGAGGATTTTGTATAAAACAAAATCATATCCTTGATATTTCCGTAGCCTAGCCGGTCAAAATTTTTCGGATTACATTTAATCCGCGTAATGTCGTTGCGGAAATTATCAATACCAAAGACATCGTCAAGCATTATTTTAACATAATGCCCGATTTTATAATCAATATGCAGATACAGAGAACCTTGTTCAGATAAAAGTTGATGAATTAACGCAATACGCTGACGGAGGAACTCGATAAACTCGGCTCCCTTCAATGTATCCGTATAAGCAGTGTGTCCTTTCTTCGACTTGCTGACCGTACTTGCTCTGCCGTCTGTAACGGTAAAGTTCGTACCGGTTGCATACGGCGGGTCGATGTAACACAAATCAATCTTTCCCCGCAGGTTTCTGTCTTGCAGCAGATACTCTAAACCGTGCAAATTATCGCATTGCAGTAATAAATTGTTCATAATTGATAAAGGAAATTGCGCAGCACAAGAACACTCATAATGTTGTATTGAGAATACGTTTCTGTGACCGCTTTGAACATTTTGTTTCTGCCGTTAATGTACAATACACCGTCAAGTATAGCAACGGCAACGGCTTTCACGCCTCGTGTTGTAATAGTGCTGATGGCATCGCTGAATTGTGCATTTTGATGTCCGCCGAAATCGGTTAAAAACTTTGCTTCGCCAATAACATATTTCCCGTTAAAACGTCCGACAAAATCAAGTCCTTTGTCATGATGATAATTCAATTCCCGTCGAGCAAATTCCATCATTGATTGGTCGTTGCCGTCAAAAATTGCATCTTTTTTATCAGCGAGAAACTGTTCCAACGGAACAGGGCTGATACCCAGCGTCTTTTTCCGCAGCCAATTCCGAAACATGGGACCAATTTGCCGGTTGGTCTCTTTCGGTTCACTGCAACATTCATAAAGTTTGTCCAAGCCGAGTTCATAAAGCCGTCCGCAAATCCTGTTAACGGTTCGGGGATTGCGTTCAATAGAAGATTTATCCCGTTTCAGATATGCAATGTAACTGTCTTTAATCGGAAATAAATCAAGTTTTAAGAGTGCCTGCAATAATTCTTTGTTCTTTTTTTGATTGAACGCATCCTCTACTTTATTCCAAACGGTCTCATCAATTTCACGGATACCATCGGGAATAGTCGGATATACGGCAAACAAATCGTCCAGATATGATTTTTGGTTAGCGTATTCGATACTTAATGATGTCCACGGGTTCATAAGCGAGTTTGTAAAAGTAAAATAACCGGTTAATCCTACACGATGCGGAAAGTGAATGCAAGCCGGTTAATCTGTATGAGTGTGTTATGGGACATGACCATATCGTTCCGCCAAGCGTCTTTGACGCTGTGTTTATTTTATATTTTGCACAAGGCAACGATGTTTTCCATTTGCATATCTAGGTAGTGTTGACACTGTTCTTGACATATTTTATTTATAAATTTATATTTCGTAATGGAATGGACACACGCACACTACGAACAGATAAAACACTTGCTTCCGAAGCAGCGGGGCAATGTTAAAATCGACAACAAAATCTTTTTCGAGGC
>JAIRPZ010000135.1 GCA_031256755.1 Planctomycetaceae bacterium | reverse complement strand
GAGACCGCCGTTTCCGTTAAATGATTTTGATAGGTGTCCCAATAACCGAATTGCAGTTTGCCGTCCCGTATCCGCAGAAAAATTTCTGCTCCGGTGTTGTTTTCGCTGTCATGGCAGATCAAGTAATTCCAGCCGCTGACCGTATCCGCCTTGAATGTTACATCAAAAGTGAACGAATTCGGTAAAGTGTTTAAGTTCGACAAGGACGCAGCGTCCGTGATCATAAAGCCGCTGTTTGTTATTCCGGTAACATTTTCGTAGGCAATAATGCTCGGCACCGGCGCGGCTTGCTGCGCAGCGGCATTACTGTAAGCGTTATATTCAATGTACGTGTCACAAGGATTGCATGGCGGTTCGTAATCATCGTTGTCATCGTTATAAAAATCGCCGAGCGGCGAGGCGGAAAGAAAATCCCGTTCTTCGAGGACTTCGATCCGGCAGATGTGAAACGTATTCGTGCGGTACGAATTTTTCTCTTGTTTTTGATCGCGGTAATACGAATACAGAAGGAAACCAAAACCGAAAACAATAACGGCAAAGAGAAAACAGAACACCAGAATTGCAGGGTTGAGGGGGAGTACCGAAAAGGTTTAGTCCTAATTTTAGCATGACCGCTAAAACCCGCAAGGGGGACTCGCAGACAGCGTTTCACAAGGTTCAATCATTCCCTCTCTCTACCCTCGGTTCGGCGGCAGAATACGTCCCGCCAAAAACGTTTCGCCAATTAAAAACAAAATCACCGCATAAAGCAGCCAATCGCTGATCGGACGGTCACCCCCGAAATTGTCATAAGTGTTGAAACCGGCAGCACTTTCCAATGATTGACGAATCGGCTTCAATAGGTCGGCAACTTCCGTTGAATCCATGATGCGGAGATCGCCGTCCTGCGGATTCACATTGACCGCCTCAAAATCCGTCTTCTCCGTTCCGGTCCGGCTTTTCTGCCGGAGTTCATAAAAACCCGGCAGCACCGTTTGAGTAAACACCGCCGGCTTTCCCTCCGCCGCCGCTGCCGCCTCAATGGTTGTATTGGCTCCTGCCGATTCCCCTTCACGCGGCGGACTTGTGATCCGAATTTTTTCTTCAAATTCCGCCGGATCGATTTTCACTTCTATCGGATCGCCGACGTGAAATGTCCGCACTTCGTCCGTCCGTTTCGACAGCCAAGCCGTCAGTTCCAGCATCACCACCACATAACTCGGATTGCCGCGTCCCCAGTTGTTCCAAACAGGAGATGCCGTCGTCAAAAACGTCATCGTTTTTCCGGCACCAAAGGGCTTTTCCAAAACCAGCGGTGCCTGATTCCGAAGGGTTGCCAAAATTCTGACGGTGTCGCCGGTTTTTTCGACTCCGAGGTACTGTTCCACATTGACATTGCTGATCAGCGGACTTTCCCCTTCACCGAAAAGCCGGAAAATCGGATGAACGGCCGTACGGACATCCGGCGATTTCGTTAAAAAATCAGGATCAAGCGTCTGCACCGAAAGAGGACTTGCCGGAAACAAACCGGTGCCTTTTTTGTACAGCGATTCCCGGACAAAATCAATGTCGGTTTGTTCACCGGCAAAGAAGGCAACGCCGCCGCCGGCAGCGGCATACTTTTCCAGAGCGGCAACCGCCGACGGTTCCAATTTCGGTAAATCCAGCAGAAAGATCGCACTGAACTGTTCCAGCGGTTTTTCCGCAAGAAATGACGGGGTTTCCAGCCGCGTGCGTATGCCCGACTTTGTTCCGCCCGGTGCCAATGCCACACGGACATACTGGGCAGCAGTTTCCGCAGAGACGGAGAGAGAAGGCGCAATCAAAAGGACTTCCAGTGCGTCTGGAACGGACAAAACCATAAAACGGCGGTTATCGTCCGAAAGAGCGTCCGGCTGCAAGCGGACTTCAATCCGGTGCGGTTCAGAACCGCTGCTGATACGTACCGGAAAACGGATCGGCGGCACCGTTTTTGTTCCGGCAGCAATCCGCGGCACCGTCTGCTGCAACTGCATTTTATCGTCCACAAAAAGAGACATCAGCACGTTGTCAGCATTTTCCTGACTGTAATTGGCAACGGTTGCGTCCAGCAAAATATCAATGTCGGCAGCGTGAATTCCGTCAACAAGATTCAGTTGTTCCAGCGTTAGATTCGGATGTTCCGAAGGGGCTGTCCGTATCATTCGGACGGAACCGCCGTGCTGCCGGATATTCTCAATTTGTTTCAGCGCATTGTCAGGGTTTTCCCAGTTCCAGCGGCGGAAATCGGAAATAAAATAGACGACCGGCTTGGTACCGGTTGTTAATTGCACGTAATCGTCTGCGGCTGCCAGCATTCGCTCCGGTTCGCCGGCAAATGCAGACGCTTGCAGCGTTTTGAGCGTGTTTTGCACGGTTTGCCGTCCGTCTGTATCGAGCGACAATTCCGCAAGAACCGGTTCTGCCGAAGAAAATTTGAGAAGTGTGAAACGGTCGCCGCCTGTTCCGGCACTGCCTGCGGCAATTTTTTGAACGGCAGCGAGGGCATCGTCAAAAAGAGGAACTCCGCCCTGTGCGGCATTCCGGTCGTTCATAGAGTAAGAGTCATCGAGGCAAACGATGTGATGCGTCCGGTTTCCGCCGAACCATTGGGCGAGTTGCCCGTCGAGTTTCGGACCGGCAAACATCAGGACGGCAACGGCAATGGCAGCGGCACGGAGCAGCATCAGCAAAAGTTGCTGGAACAGAAGACGGGTCCGGCTTTTCCGGTAACTGGCAAGAAGAAATTCCATTGCCGCCCATTCCACACGGCGATGGCGGAACATATTGATAAGGTGAATCAATACCACAACACCGACAAGCGGCAGAAACCACAACAAAGCGGGGAATGTAAACATGAAAACTCTGATGAAACCCGGGCAAAACGCCGATAACGGGATACGTGCAAGCAAAACGAATACGATTATACCAAACGGAATCCCTCTTTCAAGAAAGGGGGACAAAAATGAAAAAGTTTTCACAAATTCTTTATTTTCACCGGACATTTCGGCATAGTTCCGGTACGGACAATTCGGCGGATCCCGAACCGGAGACACGGCGAAGACATTGACCGGTACTTGACTTTTGCCGGATTTCAATCTATAATAGACGATATAAGGGGCTTCGCCTGTGCTGGCAGCGGATGTTTGCCCCGCATTTTACAAATAGTATTTTATGTTGCGTATTTTGCCTATTTTCTCCTGCTGTTGTTTTTTACCAAATTGCCGGCATTTAATTCCTGATGCTGATTTGTGTTGTATAATACCCCAACGTTTCGATCATCCGGTCTCCCGTAAAATCGAAACGTGAGTTTGCTGCCGGTTGCCGCCGCAGAAAAACGGATTTTGTTTAATACAAAAGATGTTGTTTTGCGTAGAATAATACGGTGAATGGTCTGTTGTTAATCCGTGTTCCCCCCTGTTAAAGATATGTACGACGATACTGAATCTATATTGGACGATTTTAATGACCCCCTTGAAAACGGCGACGATCTCCTCCGCATTGAGGATGTGGAATTCAGTGAGGAGGAAATCGTTGACTCCCTGCTTGAAGATGAAATAGAAGACGGGGCGGGGGACTCTGCCGAGGTTTTCGATGAGAAACTCCTCGAATTTGATCCGTCTGACAGTTGGTCGGACGATCCGGTTCGGATGTATTTGACTCAAATGGGCGAAATACCGCTGCTTTCGCGTCCGCACGAGGTTCAACTGGCACGGCAGATTGAGGGAACCCGGCGGAAATTCCGTGCGAAACTTTTGGAATGTGATTATGTTTTGCAGCACGCCGCCCGTACTCTGCGCCGTGTGCAGCGTAATGATTTGCCATTTGACCGGACGGTGCAGGTTTCCGTTTCCGATTCGCTGGAAAAACAGCAGATTATGGGGCGTTTTCCGCAGAATTTGCGGACATTGGAAATGCTTGTCCGGCGTAACCGCAAAGATTATCACACGGCAACCCGCGGCTCGAAACCGATGGAAGAACGCCGTGCGGCATGGCGGCGGCTGGGATATTCCCGCAAACGGGCTGTCCGGCTCATCGAAGAACTCGGATTGCGGACTCAGCGGATCGAAGCCATGATCCCTACACTCGAAGAATTCAGCCGTCGGGTTGACGTTCTCCGGCAGCAGATTATGAACCACAAGGCAAGCGGAAGACCCGAACATGAACGGAAACCGCTCGTTGACGAATTCCGAAATATTCTGCAACTCACGCAGGAAACGCCGACAAGTTTGCGGAACCGCATTAAATACGTGAAGGGCATTTTTGTCAAATATCAGGAGGCCAAGAAAGGGCTTTCCGAAGGCAATCTCCGCCTTGTGGTATCGATTGCGAAAAAATACCGGAATCGGGGGTTGACGTTCCTTGATCTGATCCAAGAAGGCAATGCCGGTTTAATGCGTGCGGTCGATAAGTTTGAGTACAAACGCGGATTCAAGTTTTGTACTTACGCAACATGGTGGATTCGTCAGGCGATTACGCGGGCGGTTGCTGATCAAAGCCGGACGATTCGGATACCGGTGCATATGGTCGAAACAATGTCCAAAATGCGGAATGTTTCCCGAAAACTGTCACAGGAGACCGGTCGTGAACCGACGGTGGAAGAAGTTGCGGCGTCCGCAAAGTGTCCGATAGACGAAACCCGCCGAATTCTCGGAATGAACCGTTTTCCGGTCAGTTTGGATCGTCCGGTCGGCAACAGCGAGGACTCCCATTTCGGCGATTTGATTCCCGATGCCGGTGCGGAAAATCCCGTGGTCGGTGCGACACAGGAAATGCTTCGGGTGCGGATCGCAAAAGTGTTGAAAACGTTGAGTTATCGGGAACGGGAAATTATCAAACTGCGGTACGGTCTCGGCGACGGATACAGTTATACACTGGAAGAGGTCGGGCAAATTTTTAAGGTAACGCGGGAACGTATCCGGCAGATTGAGGCGAAGGCAGTACGGAAATTGCAGCAGCCTCTCCGCAGTCAGGATTTGATCGGATTTCTTGATTAAGGTGTTGATGAAGACGGAACGATGATGATGCACAGACGGCGGGCGTTAGTTCCGCCGTTTTTTGCTGCCGGAAGTTAATCAATCCGGTGCATTTCTAAACTGTCTGCATCAATTCTTTTGCTGTGCGGATCATGATGATGAAACAGCATCGCAATCTGTTGAGCAACGACTTGTATAAATTTCGGGCGAAATGCCTCTTCCAACCCGATCCCGCCGGGAAGCGGCGTACTGGGAGGATCAACAATCGTTAAACTTTTCGAAGCCACGATTTTGCCTGTCGAACATTCAACGGCTTGTACGGCGACATGACATTTTCCCTGAACCAAATAAGCGTTTCGCGGGTCGCGGATTTGGAAACCGATGACATCAATACCGATGACAATATCGGCTTTAATGGAAGGGCTTTTACCGATTTCAGTGAATGACTCAAAATCGTTGTCGCAGTTATCAAGCCATTGTTCGACTTTGGTTTGATCGACGACCCGCAATTTTTTGTTTCGGACTTTTTCTTCGAGCAAATTGTTGACGTGCCGTGCAATTTCGCGGGGAGCATTTTGTAATTCGTAAGCGTTGGCTGCCATTGACCGGGCAACAACCGCAACGCGTTTATCTCCTTTCAGCAAAACATCGAACTGCGGCGGTACATCGGTTCCTTTGAAAATAACCATGGCGGTCAGCAAAAGCGACTGACACCCGGACAAGGCGACCATTCCGATAAGTAAGGCGAAAAACAGGATAGCCCTCATATTGATAATTGGTATCACTGCGGCGGTAACCGGTGCAGAAAAAGACACCGGCGGGATATTAGTCATTTTCTCCGAACCGCACAAGGGCAATGTTCGCAACCGTTTTCTCCGGCTGTGCCGGTGACGGTATCGGGTCTTCCTTAAAAGACCGGCTGTAATACATTGCCAGTGCATGCAGAGAAACCGCCAAACCCTCTAATTGTTTATCACTTAACGATCCCGCCGATACGGTCGCCGGTACCCGGTTGACCGTCGCCGCCAAACTCATCACCGCACGGACAACCTGCGGATTCTGCAAATCCTTTTCCGGCAGCGAATAGACAAGCCACCGCAGAATATGTCCGCTCGAATACATCGTTTCATAAACATCAGGATTATACCCTTTGAACAGGAAGAACTTCGGATGCCAAAGGTAATGATCGTTTTGAATCGACAAAATGAAATCCCGATAAGTGCCGAGTTGTTTTTTCGCCAATGCCATCGGTCCCCGAATCGGTTTGCTCTCGCTTTCATATAAACGGACAGCAGAAGTCAGACCGAGCAGCCAGTCCGTAACATCGCTTGTTCCCTGATCCAGCGACCGGTTTAACTCTTCGGTGACCATTTTTTCAACATTCCATGTTTCACCGAATTCGTTTTTCCACTGATCTTTTGCTTCTCCGTAAAACGAAAACGCAATCAGTGCATTGGAAAGATTCATTCCTTTGGAAACAGACATTCGTTCCGAAGCGATCAGATGAGCAATCGTATACGCACCGCCGCTGACTTTTAATTCGTAGTTCGGCATAATGTTTGACATCGCCAGCATTGCCAGAAAGGAAGCCGGCTGCCGCTGATAACCGGTACCGACTCTCGCAATGACTTTGTTGCCGTCCGTCCGCAGCAGAGATTTACCGCTGCACGGAATATTCCAGCATAAAGCCCCCATCGAGTAAATGTATGTTCCTTTCGGGGCATTCCGGTCGCGGGGATTTGCCTGCGGATCGGGCTGGTACACTTTTGCATCGGCACCGTAAGGCAGCGTCATCAACATAACATCATGCGGCGTATTGTTCATCGTATTCACTCCGCGTTTGGTATTTGCGGTCAGCAATGCCTGAATAGACCGTTTCAAATGGGCTATTCGTTCTGTTTCGTTCATCGCATCGAAATCGCGGTATTGCTGCGGTAAATCGACAGCCGGTGCCGGGGTTTCCGGCTGATTGTTTTGTTTTTGGCTGCGAGTGCTGTACTGAACCAGTATCAGTTCGCCGTTATCTTTTTTGACGATTTTCGGCGGTTGAACGGCAATGTCGCCGGGGCGGATCAATTTCGGTTCTTCCTTAACAGAAGGAAGAATGACGGCAGGGCGTTCGACTTCGCTGGTCGAAATAATATCGGCAGCGGCATCCGGTGTTTCGGTTCCGTTGAAAGCGTCTTCCTCAGCAAAAGCAGCAAAGGTTAACGTAACGGACAGGGACATTGCGGCAATTGGTTTCAGCAGATATTTCGTATTCATGTCGTCATTAAAAGGGGGTACCGGGCAATAGGAACAGCCCGCTGTCCCTACAATCGGCAGAATAACCGGAAAAATTGACATAATCCGAAAAAGAGATCGCCGCCGGCGAAACGGGTATATCCGCATAAATGTCATTTTATTAAGTAACAGAAGAAAAGATGGAGTGCGGCAATCACCCGCCGCACTCAACTGCGGCAGATCGCCCACATTCCGGGGGACTCTTCAAGTTCAATCGTAATCCCGTATTGATTGGACGGATACTCAAAAGCACCGTCCCGCTCAAGAAGCAACCGGTATCGGCACGCAATGTATTCCGCAAGGGCTTCCGTTGTCGTGTTCCGCACCGGCAGCAATTTCGAATCCGCTTCAGGAAACGACCACTGCAACGGCGGTATCGCCGCATGAATCACTCCGCCGGCAGTCTTAATGCGGATACACGGATGATCTTTCGGCAATAAAACACAATGAGAAAGTTCATCGCAAATACGTTTGAGCGAATTAAAGGCAATCACAAAGTCAACCACATAATCACGCTCATTGAGCGGACCGGTAATTTCGGCTTTAATCCGAAAATTATGACCATGCAACGCCTCCACCTTTTCCGGCTTGCCGAAAGTAATGAAATGGGAAGCCGAAAAATGCAGAGAATCATGTTCAAAGCGAATCGCATATTTCATAAGACATGCCGCAAAACCGTTTCCGAAAAGTCCAAGTCCCGTCGACCGGTAGAATTTCCACAGAATTTTACCGGATATTTTTATGCTGTCAACAGCAACTCCCGCGGACAATTTTGCGGCGGAAACGGTATAATCAGGAAAATCACGGAAACGGTATTTGTCCCGGTTTGCGTTCCTTTCAATGTCCGCCTATTCTTTTGATGAATTGATTCAGCGAGTCCTGACCGTCGGTATCCTGTCGCCGCCGCAGATTGACGAATTGCGGGCGGAAATCAGGGTAAAAAATCCCTCTGCCGATCTCTTTCTGCAATCGGCTATGCGGCATGGCTGGATGACTAACTACCAAATCGACCGCATCAACAGCGGCGATGACCGGGGATTCTTCTTCGGTCTCTACAAAGCCCTGTACGTTGCTGGTGCCGGAACTTTTGCCCGCGTCTTCCGCTGTGTTCATCGGGAAACCAACGAGACCGCCGCCGTCAAAGTGCTGCGGGCAAGGTTCAGCGACAGCGAAGCGTTTATCAATCACTTTATGACCGAAGCCCGCCTCGTTTCGGAATTGAAACATCCCAATATCGTTCCCGTATTTCATGCGGAATCCATCGGACATCTTCATTATATGGCGATGGAATTTGTTGAAGGGCAAACGCTGCGGGAATTCATCAAAATCCGAAAGAAAGTCGAACCGAAAACAGTCATTCAAATCGGTTTGGATGCGTGCAGCGCATTAGAGTATGCGCTGCGTGTGAAAAAATTGCCGCACCGTGATTTGAAGTTGAGCAACATTATTTTATCTTCGTCCGGTCAGGCGAAACTGGTGGACTTCGGACTGGCATCGGTTGCCCAAGATAAAGCCGGAGCGGATATTCCGTTTTTGCGGCATCAGCAGTCCATTGACTACATTGCCTTGGAAAAAGCGTCCGGTGCGCCCCGAATGGACGACCGCAGCGATCTCTATTTTCTCGGCTGCATTTTGTACCATTTGCTCTGCGGCGAATCGCCGTTTCTGGAAACAAAAGATAAGGCGAAACGGATGGATCGGAACCGGTTTTTTACGATCAAACCGATTCAGCAAGTCGAACCGGACTTACCGGCGGCGGTGGCGGCATTGATCAATAAGGCATTGATGCCGAATGCGGAACACCGTTATCAGACCGCCGGAGAAATGCTGGGGGATTTGCGGAATGCGATGCGCCGTTTGGATTCCGGCACCTCCGGCACGGCGGACAGCCCTTCCCTGCGGATCGGACAAAAAACGGACCGTGCGGAACGGTTGAAACAAATTCAAACGAAAACCGTGTTAATTGTTGATGCCAATCCGAAAACGCAGGAAAGTTTGAAAATCCTGATGGAAAAATTTCAACTCCATACTATTTGTATCAATAATCCAGATGAAGTGGCTCCGCTATTTGCGTCTGACGATTTGGCGGCGCAGTGTATTTTGTTTAACGGTCAATCACTGGGGATGCGGGCGGTACGGGCATTTAACGATTTTTCGCAGTACCGGGGACTTCGGGATGTCGGTGCGGTTCTGATTTTGGATGCGGGACAAATCGAGTGGGAAAATGCAGTAACGCTGCAACCGAACCGTGTGATTTTGACGATGCCGGTGAAGGTGCGGCAAGTCCGGGAAGCACTTCAGCAAATGGAACTGCTGCCGGAAGCGTAAATGCAAATACGGCCCCGGCAGCAGCAAAAACTCCTGCGGCTATAGACGGAACGGAAATACACTAATTCGGGACCTTTTCCTTCACTGCTTTTCCGGCATCAAACGTTTTTGTTACGCTTCTTTCTTTGCCGGTGATTTCGATCTCAAACGGTGTCGTTTCCGCAGTCGAATACTTTTCTTCGACCAGCCGGTAAGTGTGAAAACTGACAATATCTTTTTCGCCGCTTTCCGGGTTGACTTCTGCCGCATAGACGAAATCATCGTCCATTGTTTTCGTAACGATAACTTTGTACTTGCCTGCCGGTGCGCCGGCAAATCCATAAGTTGACATGTTGACCGAACCGTCTTCGCCGGTCGTCGACACCGCCCGAAACTTTGCATTCGCCGCGTCAGCCGGTATGAACTCGACCGTTGCGCCGATCAGCGGTTTCCCTTCCTGCGTGATTGTTATCGTGCAGGGATACAATTTCGGCAAGTCCTTCGGTCGCGAAGTATCACCGCAGCCGTTCAAGGTTAATGTAACGATAAGAAGTGTAATGGTTGTTAATGCTTTCATTGGTTTGTTAATGGTTAAAGGTTGTTCTTTGAATTGATAATTAGTTTGCAGACCGCAGATTGCAGACAGCAGCAGAAAAGATTCTTTCTTGCTGCCGTCTGCGGTCTGCAATCTGCCGTCTAAAGGAAATTATCAATGCTGTCTGCAAACTAATTCATCACGGCGTTTGGCTTTCTCCTCCGCAGCGGGAACCGAGTGCGCCCCAAATGCCGAACGGACTCGGCTCATCTGCCGTCGTTGCCGCCGCTTTTGCCGTACCGTTGGTGTCAATGGCATTGGTAATAAAAGTCACCGAACCATCGCACTTGGCAAGATTCACTCCCCCTTTGTGATTACTTGTCGGTGTCATTACCGCAATATCCCTGCTGGAATTATTCCTCACTGCCGGACCATTCGGCGGCAGTACCGTATGAAAACCGCTGTGAAATGATACGGCACTAGAATAGAGGTGTCCGAAACTACCTCTATAGTCGCTTTTATAAGTAATTCCTGAAATCGGATTCTTGTATTCTCCGTTTGTTCCGCAATAATCAAGCACGATAAGCCGGTCAGTCAACCTTGCCGCTGCATAACTTCCAGTCCAAGTTCCGCCATTCTGGAGAATACCTTCGGTAATTTTCAGGATACCCGGGTCGGATTCCGCAAACATCCGCTCGGAAAACATGGCGGTATTGCTTAATCCGTCTGTAATGCTCCCGAAGTCAATGACCGAACCTTTTCCATGGCCGCCGAGTCCCCGCCGCCATGCAATCGTTTCGTATCCGGTCTGACCTTTGTAATTGTCAAACGGGGCATCGCCGTGATTCCATCGGTAATGGGTGGCTGCCCGAACCCCCAAAGTAATTGCCGAAGAGGAGAGTCCCGAAGGACAAATAAACAGTCCGTCCAGTTGCAGCCGCCGGACATCATCAAGAGAATCGGCAGCACCGACTCCTCCGTCAGGGTTGACCGTTGATACTTTCCACAAGTCGTAAATTTGCGGGGCTTCCAAGTACGGGAGAAGGTCGATGAGTAATCCGGCTTTTTGGTCGTTCTGCGTGTATTTGCATCTGGCACCGCTGCCGATCCCGTTTTCGGTGCCGCTTATCATCGGCAGCATGCTGTAAGTGTTCTGGTAGTTGTGAGCGGCAAGAGCGAGTTGCTTCTGTTTGTTGCCGCACTGCATTTTGCGGGCTGCCTCGCGTGCGGCTTGGATGGCGGGCAAGAGTAAGGCGATAAGCAAGCCGATAATGGCAATCACGACCAAGAGTTCGACAAGGGTAAAGCCCGCAGAATAGACGGCAGATTGCGGATGGCAGTCGGCAGCAGAAGGATTTCCGTCTACGGTCTGATGCCCGGCGAGATCAGATTGTCCCCCCCCCCCGTTCTATTGCCTATTTTACTACGCATGGGAGCGTTTGTAAGGGTTGTGCCGGTAATTCCGTGAACCGGTGTCAAAATTTTCGTGTGCATGGTATTTCTCCTTTTCATAAAGAGGTAAAAATTACTACGTCACCGTGACGTATCTATGTCTAGTATACATCGAAACCGGCAGATTGTCAACAGCAGGAAACGAAAAGGACGAAAATTGTCCGGCAAGGGGAAAACTTGGCGGGCGGTGGCCATCTT
>JAIRPZ010000015.1 GCA_031256755.1 Planctomycetaceae bacterium | reverse complement strand
CAAACCGGCGGAAAACGTTTGCAGGGATACGTATTAGGGGGTTGGTGCTGCTTGCCCGCCGCAGGCGGTTTTTCAGTCTTGTCTGAACAAGTTGTTTTGTTATTTTTCTGGAATTTACTAGGTCGTGTTGACGCTAATTTTTCAGATAAATAGCGATTGCGATCGCAATAAAAGCGTTATAGGTTTCATCAAGTTTATCGTATCGGGTGAACACTCTCCGAAACTCCTTTGTTTCGGAAGAGGACATTGCGGACTCCTTTGTATTTTGGGAACGGGAAATCTGTTTTTAATGCGAAAGAATAGCAAAAATGTCGCGAAACATTCGCAAGTCGGGAAACTCCGCAACGGATTGTGCAGGCAACCGCTAAAATCCGCCGCTACTCTTGACGCTGGTTTTTCCATTTGTTAAAATCTCCGCCCGATACTTCATTCAGTATCTTTTTATCCCACTAACTAAACAACCGGAGGTAACAATGGCTTATACATGGAGTCCCGCTCTCGAAACTGGTCACCCGATGATTGATTCGCAGCACAAAGAGTTGATTAAAGCGATCAACGATTTGCTTGCCGCTTGCCAGCAGGGCGTGGCAAAAGACAAGATCAGTACCGTTGTCGATTTTCTTCTCTCTTACACGAAAAAACACTTCGGCGAAGAAGAAGTGTTGCAGCAGCAGTCGCACTATCCCGACATTGCGAACCACAAAGCCCTGCACGCCGGATTCGTTAAATTCGTCACGGATTTGGCGGCGGAACTGAAAAAAGAGGGACCAAGCCCGACGATCATCAACAAAATTATCCGGGGCTGCGGCGACTGGCTTGTCCAGCACATTCAAAAAGAAGACACAAAAGTTGCCGCCAACATTAAAGCCATGGCGGGGGCAAAAAAGTAAGTGAACGCTGTCGAACCGAGACCGATTACGCCGAAAGGAGCGTTAAATGCCGTTGTAACGCCGCCGGGTTCGAAAAGCATCACGAACCGGGCATTACTCCTTGCCGCCCTTGCCGAAAGTGAAACCGATCTGATCGGTGTTTTGCAGTGCGAGGATACCCAAGTGATGTTTGATGCTCTCCGGCAGACGGATCGTTTCCGCCTTAAAAAAGCGGACATTTACGTCGGCAACAGCGGCACTACGGCTCGGTTTCTGACCGCAGTGCTTGCCTTTTCCGGCGGCGAATACCGGATTTACGGCAAGCCCCGAATGCACGAACGTCCTGTCAAAGATTTGGTCGATGCCCTTCGTATCCTCGGCGGTAATGTTGCTTACGAAGACAAAGAAGGTTTTCCGCCGGTTCGTATCTGCCCGACAGAACCGGAAATGCTGTGCCGCGGAACTTCCGGCGTGAAAGAAGTTACGATCTCCGGCAGTGTATCGAGTCAATTTCTTTCTGCACTGCTGATGGCGGCACCGCTGGCGGCAGCAAAGAATGACATTCTCATTCGTGTTTCCGGCGAACTCGTCTCAAAACCCTATGCAGAAATGACGCTGCGGATGATGGAGTCCTTCGGTGTAAAACCCGAAACTCTTGAGCCGGAAGAACCGTTCCGCCGCGCTCCCGGATTTTCCTCCTCGTTTCGGATTCCGCGGGGAGCAAAATACCGTTCGCCGGGAACGTACCGCATTGAACCGGATGCTTCGGCGGCTTCCTATTTTTTTGCAGCGGCGGCGGTTTGCGGCGGACAGGTGACTGTGCAGGGATTGTCCCGCCGGTCGTTGCAGGGGGATGTGAATTTCGTTAACTGTTTGGAGCAAATGGGCTGCAACATCAACTGGTCAGCCGATTCGATCACTGTTTCCCGACCGCCGGAAAAAGTGCTGCGGGGCATTACGGTTGATATGAATGCCATCAGCGATACGGCACAAACGCTGGCGGTTGCGGCACTTTTTGCGGAAGGAAGCACGGAAATTCGGAATATTGAGCATGTCCGCTGCAAAGAGACCGACCGGATAGCTGACTTGGCGAGGGAACTGCGTAAATTCGGTGCAGAAGTCGAAGAATTCCGCGACGGACTGCGTATTATTCCCGGTGCAGGAGCGGCGGCTTGGCAACAGCGTATCGCTTCCGTTACTGTTGAAACCTACGATGATCATCGTATGGCGATGTCCTTTGCGGTTGCCGGACTGCGGCTGCCGGGCGTGAGGATTGCGGATTCCGATTGCTGTAAGAAAACATTCCCTGATTTCTTTGAAGTGTTGGAAAATGTGACGTAACAATCGCCGCTGTTGCAGTCGCTGTCAACTCCTCGCAAAAACAACGCATTATTGCAGCAATTTTACGTTCCGATAAATGCCCCTATACATGGGTTAGATTAAAATCTATGTCTCGAAACGAGTCAAGTCCCTTACCTTTACCAAATTGCCGATAGCGGGTGAAGTAATGCTCGACAGTGTTGGGGAAATCAACAATGCTTCGGCAGCTGTTATTTCATTCTGGTCAGAACAAACAGAATAACAACTTTGACGATGCCGGCTTCCCGTTGTTTTTTGAGGAGGCAGCGCAGAAGTTTTCGTCCCATTATCGCCGATGCTGATAATTTATAGTCGTCCATTGACTGCCTCCTTGATAAAAAACAATCTTGGAGCAGAATGATGTCAATCCCGGTTTTTCAAACCAATTAAGTATAATAAAAGCAGTTTTGCGGATTTCAGAGTCATAAAAAAGGAAAGAGGGATTAATGTGAAGAAAGCATTGACGCTCTTTCCGTATTGTACCGTATTTTTCTGTTCTTCAACCGTTATCAGGACTTTTCCAAGTTTCCCCGTTCTCTAATTGCAATTCAATGAAACCGGCATTGTGCAGCGTGATCAGCATCTCGTCTAATTTTTTCTGTCCCTCTTTGATCCATTTGTCGCTCATCAACCGCCGTCCGGCGATCTTGCGGAGTGTGTCCGTGTCGGAATCCAGCGACAAGATATGAGCAAGCAGCCGCCAGGGAATCACTCCTTTACTTGCCAATTTGTCCGGTGCCATCTGCTCCAACCGCTGAAATTGATCCGCCGTCCAATATTGTTCCGTTGTCCGCCGCACCGGTGCTTTCTTTTTCATTTTCTTTTTCATTGCCCGAAGTACCGGGTCTTTCGTGTCTTCAGGAATCTGATCATACTTCACTTTCCATCGGGCAATTTTAACATCATCTTCATGAGCAAGAGCGAAAACGTAACCGCGTGTGTCAAACTGCGGTCTGCCGGCTCTGCCGAAGATTTGGTGTGCGGAACTTGATTCGATCAATTTTTTTTCACCCGGTTTTCCTTTCAAGATACTCGGCAAGACCACTGACCGCGCCGGCAAGTTAATACCGGCAGCCAGTGTTTCCGTACAAATACAAAAAGAAAGCAGTTTTTGCTGAAACAGTTCTTCGACAATCCGCCGGTACTTCGGCAAAATACCGGCATGATGAATGCCCACTCCCCGAATCAGCAGTTGCCGGATGTGCGGTCCTGCCCCTTCTTTCCAGCAGCCGTAATCGTCCAGTATTTTTGTAACAATTTTTTGCTGTTCCGGCGAAATGAGATCGCGTCCCCGGATTTGATCCGCAACATTCCAACATTCATTTCTGTCGAAACAAAAAACAAGAGCCGGCGTGAGCCGTTCTTCTTCGCTGCCGCGGCACATGAGTTCGAGTTGTTCTGTCAAAAGTTGATCGCCGATCCATTGAAACGTCAGCGGCACTTTCCGTTCGGTTGATTCAACCAGTGAAAGATGCCGACCGATATGATCCCGAAGCCATGCCACAAATTCGTAAGCGTTGCCGACCGTTGCCGAAATGAGCAGCGTGCGGACATGCTTCGGCAGAAGATGCAGCGTGAATTCCCAGACCATTCCCCTTTCTGCATCAGCAAATTGATGGAATTCGTCCATCACCACGGTTGTCACATCATCGAAGTTAAAAGAATCATTCGGAGCAGAAGAATTAAGCGTTTTGCCTGCCGCATTGGACAGCAGCCGGTTGAACAAAATCTCGGCAACAACAACGAGAATCGGCGCGTCGGGATTTTCACGGCGGTTGCCGGTAATAAGACCGACATAGTATTTGGAATAGCCCCAGCGTTCAAGCGTTGCCTGAATTTCGCGGTATTTTTGTTCGGTAAGCGCAATGAGCGGCGTAGTGTAATACGCCTTCTTACCGGTCTTGATGGCTTCGTACAGCCCCGCTTCGGCAATCAATGTTTTGCCCATACCGGTCGGTGCGCAAACAAGCGTTCCCTGTTCCGAAGAGAACCAACTGAAAATAGCCGTTTCCTGAAAAGAATACGGTTCAAACGGCAACTGTTCGAGATACATAAAGGCAAGGTCTTCGCGGGAAAGCATGGTCATGTTAATGATCAATGATTGAATATCAAATGGTTAAGTATTGCTGTTTGTCATCGCTCTTCTTTTTTACCGCTGATTTAACAACTTGTTCCGGCACGGGCAAATATCCGAACTCCGCCGCCTGCAACATCGGTTTTGCCGGTTCTTCAAGCGTAATAAAAATTCCTGCCGATGCCTTTGCCCGCTCAATGACCGTCCGAAAATCCCGAATATCTTTTACCGAGACGCTGCCCGATTTCCCCGAAAACAATACCGAACCGCCGGCAATGTAAGCAATGCCGTCAATTCCTCTGTCTGCCCCCTTCTTATCATTGATTTTGGCACGATTGTCTGTGTATGTGAGAATCGCCCGCTTCTCAAACTCTTTGCGCAGCCGGTCGTCCTGCTTGTAGGCGAATGCTCTTGCGGCTTCTAAACTGTCGCCGTAGTATAATTGGTTCATCCGTCTTATTATACCCTATTTGTTCTCTCCGGTGGCGGCTGGAATTCTGTCCGTTCAGCAAGGGCAGGCAGCGGCAGAAAATCGTCCCGTTGCGGCGTGCGATTGTTCATGATAGAATGGAGATGTATTTTTTCGGCAATTATGTTTTTTCGTCTCGCCACACTCGGCTGCAAAGTCAATCAATATGAAACGGAACTTGTCCGTTCCGCTCTGCTGCAATCCGGTTTTATTGAAGCGGAAAACGGTATGTCTGCCGATCTTGTTATTGTCAATACATGTACCGTAACCGCCGAAAGCGATGCAAAAAGCCGGAAAATCATTCGGAAACTGATTAAAGAAAATCCCGGTGCAAAAGTGGCCGTGATGGGATGTTCCGTCACGCATCAGCCCGATGCCGTACTAAAAATCGGCGGCGTATCTCATATCCTCACCGATAAATCCAAACTGCCTGATTTTTTGCAGCAATTAAATATCCGCAGCGTTCCGGCAGGTATCACTTCCTTCGGCGGCAGACATCGGGCGTTTCTTAAAATTCAGGATGGCTGCAATAACGGCTGTGCGTACTGCATTATTCCAAAAGTCCGTCCTGTACGGCAAAGCCGGCGGATGGATGATGTTCTTGCCGAAATGCAAGCACTTGTCCGAACCGGTTATCGGGAAATTGTTTTGACCGGCATCCATTTGGGATATTATGGTGTTGATATGAGCGGCAGGACTGCCGAAACAACAAACCTTACGGAACTTGTCCGCCGTGCGGCGGATTTACCGGAAGAATTCCGTCTCCGGTTTTCCAGTATTGAAGCCGTTGAGGTTTCTGATGACTTGATTGATTTAATGTTACGTTATCCTGACCGGATTTGTCATCATCTTCATTTGCCGATGCAGAGCGGCAGCAGCAGTGTTTTGCAGCGGATGAACCGGCGTTGGCTTTGTGAACCGTTTGTGAACCGGTGTGAAGAGATTCTGGCGAGGTTTGACCGGCTGGCATTGACAACCGATATTATTACCGGTTTTCCGGGAGAAACGGACGAAGAGTTTCAGGAAACCGTTGATGCCGTTCAGCGTCTCCGTTTTTCCAAAGTGCATATTTTTCGTTACAGTAAACGCAGCGGCACGGCAGCGGCGGCGATGCCGAATCCTGTTCCGCCGAAAGAACAAAAACGGCGGTCGGCTTATCTTGCGGACATTGCCGGTTCTTTGCGCTGTCAATATGCGGCTTCGCTGATCGGAATGAAGGAAACGGTCTTGTGCGAAACCGCAGTCGGGCATGCAGCGGGCGGCACGTGCAGCCGGTATATGGATGTCCGGTTTGATCTGCCGCAGCCCATGAGCGGGCATCTCGTGCCGATTTATATCGAATCTGTTGACGGAGACATTTGCCGGGGAAAAGTTTGCGGAACGCCTCCTTCACATTCATTCGCGTCTTTATGAAAAAAACAGATGATAAACCGTTTCATTTTATAAAGGACAGGAGTACGATAACTGATAAAAATTCCCGGTCAAGCCGGAGGGGGACAAGGAAAAACCTTCAGTCCGACAATTCAAAATATTGAACAATCTTTTCAACCAGCAACGGTGTCCGCGGACCGGGAATGCTCGCATAATCCTCCGTTAAAACCAGAAACCGGCGGTTCTTGACCGCAGGAACTTTCCCCCCAAGCGATTGCCAGTCGGCTAAATTCTGTGCCGTATTTTCCCCGCTGATTTGTAAATCAATAATCACCTCCGGCGCAAACTGTATCACCCCCTCCGCCGAAAGAACAGGAACCGGCAGTCCTGTCGAAGCCGCCACATTTTCACCGCCCGCCAAAACAACAACATCGTTCAGAAAAGATTCCGAACCGGCAGCAAAAAGATTTTGTATCCTTCCCGTCCCGCGTGACCGGTCAATACTGATCAGCGTCCGTACCGCTTTCTTCCCTTTTCTTTTCGCCGCCAACGCATCCAGTTTGTTCTGCAATTCTTTTTGTTTCTTGACGGACTGCTCTTGTATCCGGCCGCCGAAATGCTGCCCGATAATCCGGTAAGATTCCAACATTCCTTCAAGCGTCCGGTGATTCACAAACAAGACCGGTACCGAAAATGTCCGGGCTGTTGCGGTACTTTCATCGGAGAAAATCATCAAATCCGGTTTCAAAGAAAGGATTTTTTCCCGGTTCATATCATATAATCCGCCGATTTTTTCAATCGCTGCGGCTTCCGGCGGATATTTCGTAAAAGCAGAATCTCCGACAATTCTATCGCCGATACCGATGTCGAACAAAACTTCCGTAATGCTCGGCAGCGTAGAAATAATACGCTGCGGCGGTTCCGTACGGGTATTCTCCGGTGTCTGCCCGCAGCCGGAACACAAGAAGAATACAAACAAAAACCGAAAATGAAAGCGGAAACTCATCTCTGCGGCTAACGAATGACAGACAACACGGCATTACGGAATTCGACTCCGCCTCCTTCGGACTGAAAACCGATAAAACCGGCGGACGGTTCGGCATCAAGCACCCAATTAACCATTTTGCCGTTTTCAACGACAACGATTAAACCGTTATGGCAAAAAATCTCCAGCGAATTCCATGATCCTTTTTCCGATTCTGCATCGGTCAGTTTTTTGACTCCGGTAAGTTGACCGATTTTTTTACCGCCGTTCCGGTTGATAATCCGGTCGGCAGCCGTGCCTGCCGGAGCCGGTAATTTCATGCCGTGCAGTCCGACAAGGTCGCCGTTATTCTGATATTTGAGTTGGATTTCGCAGCATCGGGGTAAAAACGTATTCTGCGGCTGCCGGGTGATGCGGACAAAAATTCCGCTGTTTGTCGGTTCGCCGACCCAACGGTATTCAGCAGCAAGACGAAAATTTCTGTACATCTTTTTTGTACCGAGCCATCCGAAGGGCTGCCCTTTGCAGGTCAGTGTTCCTTCTTCGGTGAAGGCAAAAACGTCCTCCGCTTTGATTCCCGCCTGATCGGTATGGAATTGCCACTGCCGGAGATTTTTATCGGCAAACAAGTGAATCGGTTCGGCTGCCGTCAGAACGGCGGAGTGTGTGAAACAAGCACACGTTAAACAAAACAGGAACATGCGGTGCCGGCGGCTTCCGCGTCTCTTGCTCATCCGCATAAAGACCTCTACAATGGTTGATGTTAACAATCTGCCGCCATTGTAGCAGACATCGCAGGGAAAGCAACTCTTCCGGTTTGGAATCTATGCAAAAAAGAATCGTTTCTCTTTTTTTAGTGTTTATGATCGGCTGTGCCGGCTGCCGTCCCGGCGCAGCGGACAAGAAAAGACCGTCAGAACCGGCACCGCTGACCGTTGCTGTTTCCGTTGAACCGCACGCATTCCTGATTGATCAAATCGGCGGCGGGAAAGTCCGCGTTGAAGTTCTTGTTCCGCAGGGAAAAGAACCGGAAACCTATCAAATTACACCTGAAAAGTTGGCGGCACTTTCCCGCATAAAGGTCTATTTCCGAACCGGTATGCCTTTTGAAGAAAAATTGATACCCAAATTGCAGTCCGTTTCCAAGCATGTCCGAGTCATTGATCTGCGGGACGGCATTGAACTGCGGACATTGGAGATTCACCGGCATTCTGCGGATGCCGATCATGATCATCGTCATCATCACGAAACGGATCCGCATATCTGGTTTGCTCCTTCGCTTTTGCAGCGGGAAGCCGGGGCAGTCCTGAATGTTTTGCAGGAATGTCAGCCGTCTGAAGCCGATTTTTTTCGGAAGAATTACGAGACATTGCAGGCAAAGATTGACGGATTGCAGCGGGAAATTGCTGAACTGCTGAAACCGGTTCGGGAACGGCAGGTTTTCGTTTTGCATCCGGCTTATGGTTATTTTTGTGATGAATTTCAGTTGGTGCAGCGGGCAGTTGAATTTGAGGGAAAATCGCCGAAGCCGCAGCAAATTGCGGAATTGATTGAGATCATTAAAAAACTGGAGCGTCCGCCGGTCATTTTTGTTCAGCCGGAATTTCACCCGTCATCGGCGAAAGCCCTTGCGGAAGCCGTCAAAGCGGAACTGGTGATTCATTCTCCGCTGGATCGCGATATACTGAAAAGTATGAAACAGTTTGCCGAAAAACTGGCAAAATAATGATTATGATTGTTCTGTTCTTGTCCTGACAATTTATTGGCAGCGGCGTACTCCTTGCAAAAAGATACACGATTGAAAAGATGAAAGACATTATCGGTACCGCCGTTTATAACGAAAAACCGCAAAGCGAGTCCCAATGTTTTCACACGTTCCCCTTCCGTCCGGCTCTTGCGTGCCGTTGATAATTCCGGTACAATCCGTCGTTCCTGCAAACCTGCGTTTGCGTTCTGCAAAATCGTTTATCTGATGAAAACTATGAAAGCCCTTTTTACTCTCCTCCTTTCCGCATCCTTCTTTGCCGTCCCGCTTTTTGCCGAAGAAAAAGAAAAAGAATGGAAACCCGTGATCGTCGCCCGTTTCGCCGGTCTTGATAAACTCCTCGATACAGCAGAAGCATGGCTGTATCTGTCGCCGCTCCATTCGCCGCTCCATCCTGTTGTCGAACGCGACAAGATTCAGCATGACATCAATACACTGCGGAAGTACACCGGTATCGACGGCGGCGGCTTTTTCGGGCTTGCTAGCGGCGGTCGTGAAGAAGTATTTCACATCTCGGACAGTTTTGCGATTCTTCCGATTACCGATTATAAAACCGCCGGCATTCAAAACCCGGAGAATTTGGCCTTCCCACTTTCAGTGCTTGCAACTATCCTGTTCGATTTGCGAAAGTCTGTCGAAGAAAACGGAAAAGTAAGATTAAACATAAATCCAAGTACGATTCTTCAGCAAAAGAAAGGGTATCTTCTTCTTTCTGAAGAAAATATGGTCAAAAACATACCGGCAGAGCCGAAAGCCGTTTTCGCCGGTTTGGAACCTTTTTTGGCAGCCGTCAAATTCAATATCGCCAATATGACAGTTGAGGATTTGAATAAACATTGGGACGGACATCTCTTCGGCTTATTTAACACCATGAAAGCAGTCAAAACCTATGGAGAAACCGAATATCTCTATGCCAATTATACTTCAGTTTTGACCGGTCTTTCTTTTGATCCGAAGACTTACGACAGCGGTTTGACCGTTTCTGCCGCCGTGCGGAAAGATGCTGCCGTTGCCAAAGCGTTTGCGGATTATAAACGACCGCAGACCATTTGCAGCGGTTTCAAAGGATCGCCGGACAATACGGTCTACTCCTGCGGCTGGACTATGAAGGATTTTGTTGCCAAAACGGAGTTGTCTCTGGCAGCAAAACTTATTATGGGAGAAAATGGGGAAAAATTTAAATTGTCTCCTTTTTCCCTCACCGGTACGATGGGCATAGTGCTGCATGATGTTCCCGGTTTCGGCGGCAGCAGAGATTTTTTGCGGAAAATTGATCAGTCGCTCGGAAAGATTTTCTTTGAAGAAATCAAGCGGGGAACGAATGACTTTGCTGTTTCGCTCAACACAGACGGCACGATTCTTGCTTGCTCCACTACCGCGGCGATGAACGAATGGAAACAGATCACAAAACAACTCGGCGATCATTTTTCCAAAGCGGCGAAAGAAGAGACCGGTATACCGCCGCAGCCAATGCAGCAGATGATTACGGATGTCAAAACGGACTATAAAGACGTTGCCGGTTTCAAGATTTCCTCGTTAAAAATTGATGTCCGAAAATTGCCCTTTGAAAGCGGGGGCTTTACGATTAAAGATGTGAAAATCGGTGTTTTTTGGGCCATCAAAGGGGACGAAGCTGTTGCCGGTGCTGCCGGTTTGGATTACGATAAGGCGGAAACCGCTTTCATTGCCGCATTGGAAAAAACGAAAACGCCTGTGCCGCTGGAAATGCCGATTGCTTTTCTTTCTATGCACAATGCCGGTATTTTGTTACAAAAATCGGTTTATCCGCTCATCGAAAAAGGAACCTCGCCGGAGCAAACGGTTGCCCGAAAGATGATGGCACGGATGATCGAAGTGCTGACCGCTGCCGATAAAAAGGCAACGGCAGAGATTTCGGCAGACATTACGAAAGACAAAGCCGAAGCCGTCCTGCGGGTTTCCGGCAGAATGGTGCAGTGCATTTCCGATATGATCAAAAAATCACAGGAAGGCGTACTGGATCGGGATGAGATTATTGATTTTTAGCAGCGGCAGCCGTGTGCGGTGCGGCTGCGGTTTTCAGGAAAGGGGGAGAAGGGAGGAGGAAACGGCAAAGCGGGCAGCACTGTCCGCCTGAAAAAGTTCCCCGATAGGACATTCCGTTGAGGTGCCGGATTTCAAATCCTTAATTTGACACACTCCTTTCGCGAATTCGTCTTCGCCGACAATGACGGCGAACCGGAAGCCCCGTTTGTCCGCATATTTCAACTGCTGCCCTAACTTTCTCGCTTCGGGATAAAACTCCGTACCGATTCCTGCCGAGCGCAGGTTTGCCGCCAATTTCAGATAATCCGTCAGGCGGTCTGCCGCAAAGAAGGGCAGAAAAACATGAACCGGCGTTGATTTTTTTTCGAGCATATCGAGTTCTTCCATTGCCGAAATCAGCCGGTCGAGACCGAGCGAAGCCCCGACTCCCGGTAATTCCTGCTTTGTATAAACCCCGGCAAGATTGTCGTATCTTCCGCCGCTGCATACGCTGCCGATCTGCGGCATTTCGTCCAAAAACGTTTCGTAAATCGTTCCCGTATAATAATCCAAGCCGCGTGCAATGGATGCGTCAATGACTATCCGGTCCGCCGGCACGCCCGCCGCATGAACGCACCGGATCAAATCAGCAAGTTCGCCGACACCTTCTTCGCCGAGCGGATTGCCCGAAAGCAATTTTTGTAACGAAAAAATAACGCTGTCCGTTCCGTCTGTATTGTTGATGTCTATTAACTGCAAGACCGCTTCTGCCTGATGAACGGTAATATCCGCTGATTCCGTCATTTCCCGAAGGACGGCTTCCTTACCGATTTTGCTGATTTTATCCAACGTCCGAAGAATCGGGACACTCTTGCCGGCAATGCCGTGCTTGTCCAGCAAACCGCTCAATACTTTCCGGTTATTGACCCGGATTCTGAAACCGGTAAAGGTCTGTTTCGTTTTCAGATCAATATGTTCCAGCAAATCGTTGATGACCAGAGCCGTTTCTATGTCGGCGGCAAGGGATTTCGTGCCGATGGTATCGAAGTCGCACTGCATAAACTCGCGGTATCGGCCGGCTTGGGTATTTTCACCGCGCCAAACCTTGCCGAAGTGATACCGCTTGAACGGAAATGTTAAATCGGCGTAATGCTGTGCGGTGTACCGTGCCAGCGGCACGGTTAAATCGAAACGGAGACCGACTTGCCTGCCGCCGTGGTCGGTAAATTGGTAAAGTTGTTTATCGGTTTCATCGCTTCCTTTTCCTTGCAGGATTTCGAGATACTCCAAAGCGGGAGTGTCGATGGGACAAAAGCCGTAGGAGCGGTAGACGGCGGTTGCTGTTTCGATGAGTTGTTCTCTCGGCAGCATCAATTCCGGCAGAAAGTCCCGGAATCCCTTGAGTGTGCGCGGCGTAATCATAAACAGCAGTATAACATAAAAAACGCCTGTGCGGAGAGACCGCCGCTATTTTCCTGTCAATTTCACCCAGAACGGATGCAGACGGTCGCCGCGGGTGCGGACATCTTCCAGCATCACTTCAATATCCGGTTCAACAATACCGTTAGGCGGAGTATAACGCTTGCCGTTCACATCCGCCGAACACTTTTGCTTCATATCAACCATATCCGGCAGCAGATAAATCTCCACATTCGCGATCTTCGGTGTCGTGTTCACCGAAACACGATTGACCGCTTTATACAGTTTTGATTCTATCGTTACCCATTTCCGGTCAGTAGCCGGAAAATACGCCGGATCGGTCATCCGGGACGGTAAATCACCGGCAAGATGCGGCATTTCCGCCCACCAAAAAAAAGAATCCCAACTCCGCATCGTCTCGGCTTCAAATTCAAACGGACAAACATTCCGCTGCCGGACTTTCATCCAGTCAAAAAGATGCAGAATCTCTTCCGAAAATCCTTCCATGCCTCTGCCGATGTACCGGACAACGGTAATATCGCCGGGCTTCGCCTGTTTTTGCAAGTACCGGTTCAAAACTGCTGCATTGACATCCCACTTGCGTTTGGTGCCGACTCCTTCCAATTCGCCCCAAACAAAATAGAGCGGCACAATTTGCGAAGCCGCACGATAAACGTCAATATATTTCGATGCCGCTGCATTAAACATGACTGCGCCTGCCCACATGTCGGGGTGTGAAAGCGCAATATCCCACGCGGCCGTGCCGCCGATCCCGTGTCCCGAAAGAAAAACTTTATCGGTGTTCACACTGAACCGGCGGAATGCGTCTTTCACCGAACACAGCACGGCTGCATGCGGAAAAACCGAAAAATCATAATCGCTTTTTCGGATTGCCGGCGGATTCCAATCCGGTGCAATCACGATATAACCATGCCGTGCTGCATGACCGGCTCTGATCCCGTTCTTCCAAGAACCGGACCACCAATCAATTTGTGCTTCCGGTGTTTGATTTCCGTTTAACGAAACAACCATCGGATACCGCAGATACGGATTATAGTCCGGCGGCAGTTGTACCGCATAACGGATTTCCTCCGCTCCGAAATGATGCGGTCTATCCGGTATCATCAGCGGATTGGGAATCGTGATCCAATGAAAGCCGGGATGTGTTTCCTTTTGCTTTTCATCTTCATCATCCGGCAGCAAACCGTCAAACGGCGGTTTCATCGCTGCCAGTATTCCGGCAATCATTTCCGGGTGTGCGGTTTCCGATTGTTTTAATTTGTCCAGAATACTTTTACGCAATAAATGATCGTGTCCGCTGCGGAGATAATCCGCAATCAAGTTTGCGGTCTCCGGCAGTGTCGCCGCCACACGAAGAAGATGATTACCGGTACCGGCTCCGGCGTACCAGCCGGTGATGCCGGCGGCTAATTTTTCCGCTGCCGAAAGTTTTGTATCATTGACATAAAGTTGGAAACCGGAAAACCGTTTCAGTGTAAAATAGTTCAGTTCTTTTTCGATGGCGGCAATCATTGCGGGAACGGCATCGATTTTCTCTTCTTCCGGCAGTTGTTCATAAAGTTTTTTCAGAGCGGCAATCATTTCCTGACATTGCCGGTCGGTTTCATCGTAGCGGTGCATCATTCTTTTAACGGGTTCCAGCAGACGGTCGGGCAGCAGCGGGTCTTTTTCCAATGCGGCAATGTAATTGCGGACGAAGTGATATTGTCCGGCTTCCCAGCGTAATTCCAGTTCATCAATGATTTGCTGATATTTTTGCTGCCGGACGCTCAAAGCGATGGGTAAAAGCCGCTGCCGGACTTCCGGCGAGTCCTGCCAATCCTGAAGAATCGTGTCGACTTCGGTTTCGGCACTGTCATAATTTTTCCCGCTGAAATAAAAGCGGACGAGTTTGATCCGGTCTTCGATATTTTTCGGATCGATCAGTGTCATTAAAACCGGTGTGAGTTGTTCACGGGGAACAGCATTGGTTGCCAGCCGCATATCCCAGTTGAGCGGTTTATTGTTGCGGCGCACGCCGGCAATCCGAAGGTGATGCGGAGTCAGTTCAATGATTGCCTGTTCGATCCGGTCAATGCCGCCGGTATGCCGCATTTCCAACAGGCGGCGGCCATACCGGTCAAACGGTGTACTGTTGGAATAGGATGCGAGTACACGGAATTCTTCACCGTCGCTGTTGACGCTGTGTCCTGTTTTGAAAACTTCCGGCTGAATGGATTGTTCGGTATTGATTTGCCGGATTTGCGATTTGGAAAGATAAGTATGCCGGAGTCCGTCATCGATCACGGCAATCGGGCGTGAAACTGCATCAGGAGTCTCTGTTTTCTCATCAACGCGGGACAAGAGGGCGTGTTTTCCTTCGAGGACTCTGCCGTCTTTGAGAATGTACTTTGCGGCGTGCGCCCCGGAAACAATCCCGCAGAGAAAAATAACGGTGTAATAAAATATCCGCATAAGGAAATTGTACACGCCCGGCAATGTCTGTCAAGGTTTTGCGATGTTTTCCCACGTCGACTGCAAAGTCCTAAAACTCACAAATATTAGGCAATACAGGCAATTTAGGAAGGTGCTTTCACGACCTTTTACAGCAAAAAACCGACTTTGCAGGTGACGTGGATGTTTTCCGCTGCAAACGGAAATGGAAAGACGATGACGGCTTGGGTGCTGTGTGAAGGTGAATCCCGGCGTTCTGGCTATGAAAGACCGGCAACCTACGGCAATGAACCGATAAACTCCTTCAGTAATTCCGTATGTGCATCGCAATGCGGGGCAGAATGAAAATCAAAACCTTCCGGCGGAATATAAAACTTTTTCGGCTCTTTCGCCGCTGCAAAAAGTTTTTCTCCATGCTCAAACGGAATCACCCGATCCGCTTTGCCATGACTGATAAACACCGGACACTGCACCTTGCCGATTTTGTCCACCGAAGCCAATTGTTCCCGCAGCAGTTTCTTCGCCGGAATAAAAGGCAATTTTTGCTCGCCGATTTCCCCAAGCGAAGTAAAAGAACTTTCGACAATCAATCCTTTTATTTTGTGCTTTGATGCCAGATCAACCGCAACGCACCCGCCGAGAGAAAAACCGTAAAGAATGATTTGATCAGCAGGGATTTTTTCATGCTGCATCAGCCATGTCAATGCAGCAAGACCGTCATCAAGAACACCGGGAGCCGTCGGTTTTCCCCCGCTCTTCCCGTAGCCCGCATAATCGAAAATCAGCACGTTGCATTGAAATTCCGAACGCAGTGATTGACCATATTTAAGAAGATGAGAAATGTTTTCACCGTTGCCGTGACAGTACAGAATAGAACCTTTCGGTTTTTCCTTCGGATCGGTTTTTTGATACGGAAAGTAGTATCCGTAAAGCGTTTGTTTTTTGGCGTTCACAAACGAGACCTCGCGGAATGTCTCGGTCGAAAAATCCTGCGAGTTCGGATACCGGGACGGATGAAAAAGCATTTTTCGGGCAAGCATATCCGCACAGCCGCCGAAAATACTGACCAACAGAATCAAAACGATCAGGCAGCCGAAGACCGTATAACGCATAAGGAAAACAGCGCAAAACAGAGCAAACACGGCGTTCATTATAAATTGATTTGACAGCGAGTCAACGTCGCCTGCAAAGTCGGTTTTTTGCTGTAAAAGGTCGTGAAAGCACCTTCCTAAATTGCCTGTATTGCCTAATATTTGTGAGTTTTCGGACTTTGCAGGTGACGTGGCAACCGCCCGCGCCGCCGGCACATATTCCGTTTTCACGGCATAGACGGCATTGTGATATTTTCGGGAGTGTTCCCTTAAAGATAGGCATAAATTGCGTGCAAGCGTCCCGCCGCTCTCAAAAATGCCTGTCCTGCCTGCCCGTTTTATTCCGCTTTCATTGCAAAATCAATAACGTTCTTTCCCTTTTTTACTCCGGCAGACCGCCAACAGGATATTTTTCCTTTTACCGGTTTACTTACCCGGAACTAAGGCGACACGCAAGCCCAAGTGGGTGTCGCTGCCCTCCGGCGTGGAGTAGTAGCGGTAAGCCGACCGGCAAGCCTCCGCTCTGTTGCACCAACTGCCGCCGCGGCGCACCC
>JAIRPZ010000288.1 GCA_031256755.1 Planctomycetaceae bacterium | reverse complement strand
GTATTTTTGGAACCGTGGGCGTTAGCAAATACGCCTGCTTCGATATGACCATTCACAAAAAATTTGCCGGTCTTTGTTTTACACACGACATCGCAGGGGTTGCAGGGATCGCTGTCACCGCAGGGATCACAAGGGTTGCACTCGCCGGCTTCATCACAAGGCGAGCATTGGTCGAAGAGACCTGCTTGAATTTGTGCCGGGGATGCTTGCAGAATGAACGCCACTGCAAACGCTCCGAGGCAGCCGAAAAACGATTTTCTCATCAGAATTCTCCATTACGAAATATATGTCCTTGCGGAACAACGGTTCCTTATTCCTGCGGAATAGGCGGCGCAAGGAAAGGGCTATTCCCCTACCGTTTGCCTATCGGTTTCCGGCTTGTTTCTTTTCTTGAATTTTTACGGATTGCCGCAGAAAGCAAAAATCTCGCAGGACTCGGAAAATCCGTACAAGTTAACATGTCTTCCGTCATACGGCGTTTACATCACCGCAGGAAAGCGTACAATGAAGACGGTCATTCAAGATGAAAATAAATACTGATAACATTACTGTAGTTGAACCGGCACCGGTATTTCCTCCGTTCAAGAAAGGAGTCCCGACGGAAAAACTTGCCGATCTGATGAAATTCCGCGGCGTGAATCCGCTTTACGGACTTTTTTTGCTGAAACATCTCGGCATTGCCGACAGAGCGGAACGTCTTCAGGCATTGGAAAGTATTCTGGAATTGCCGCCGTCTCTCGGCTCCGGTGTCCGCGTGCCGAAACAAGACGTTTTGCCGAACGGTCCTCTTTCGGTTGAACGTCTTGATCCGCTGCTGCTTTCAACGGGTTTGGCAAGCGTTGATGAATTGGTTCCGAAAAGTGCAGAAGAGGAAGAACAGGAACGCGAGGAACGCCGTCATTTTGCCGGCTGGATGGAAGAACGTACTTACGTCATTCCGCTTGCCGAAAAACTGCACCGCCTGTTCGAATTCGAGTTTCCGGGAGTGTATGTGAAAGTGATACCGGTTTGGGCGGCAGGAGATATTCTGCTGGACTTCAAAGGGGACTTCAATAAATACATTGTTTCCAAGGGATTGCAAAAACAGGAAGGTGTGATCTTCCGCCATCTCCTGCGTCTCATTTTGCTGCTGGACGAATTTGCCGCACTGCCGCCGGCAGACGGTTCGCCGGAAGAATGGAAAAACGATTTGACCGAAATGAAAAACATACTGACGGACGGCTGCGCAAAAGTTGATCCGAAGAGTACACAGGAAATCCTCGAACAAGTCCAAGAGCGGTATGCGGATAACGATACCTGAAACAAGACATGAAACCAAGAAACCGCAAAAAGAATGATAACACATCATTTTGTACAAAATTGTTTTAAGTTTTTTTTCCGAAATCTGACCGGATATTGCGTTTTGCTGCCGGTGATTCTGCCGGCAGGATGCGGTTCCCGCGAGTTGCCGCCGCTTTATATCTATTGCAATGAAACGTTTTGGTACGTTATGCAGGAGGAAGCCGCCGTATTCAGCCGTCTTTACGGATTCCAAATCATTATGCTGCCGGTCGGTTCCCGCGATGCGGGCAGCGAAGAATCCGGCAATGCGGATCATCATGCAGAAAACAATGCGGAAACCGGTGTCGAAATCAACGGCAGGACTTCACCGAATCAGCCGCCGGTTCCATGGCAAAGTATGCCGAAACGTGTGATGGAAAGTGTCGTCAACAGAGACCCGCAGGCGCAGATTCATCCCGATATTGATAAAGAAATTGACGGGATCGCCATATCCGGTTTGGGGGACTTGTTTGTAACCGATTCCAAAAAACAGGTGATGAAACTGCAAAAATCGGCGTTATCTGCCGGAGCGTTTCCGGTGTGTTATCTTAAACTTGTCCTGCTGGTTCCGAAAGGCAATCCTCATCAGTTCAAATCCGCTAAAGAAGTTTTGGATGCCCGGCGGAAGTTGGGCATCGTTGATCCTTCGCTGGACGGACTGGGGGAAAAGTCATGGGAAATGATTCACCGCCTTTCCCCCGGTCATCCGCCGGAAGTTTCTGCCGATTTGATTAAAATGTTCAGCCGGCAATATGATTTATTGGAAGCATTGGAAAAG
Organism: Planctomycetaceae bacterium; assembly: GCA_031256755.1. Classification (GTDB taxonomy): domain Bacteria; phylum Planctomycetota; class Planctomycetia; order Pirellulales; family Thermoguttaceae; genus WRKP01. The sequence goes on along the minus strand of JAIRPZ010000288.1, from coordinate 13,994 downwards.
AAGGAAATCGATGCGGCATTGGCATGGGATGCCACGAGTGAAATGAATTTTCTTCTGATCAAGTATTCCGATGAATATAATGAAACCTACAAACCGCTGCTTCAGGAAGTCGGACAGGGAAAAAACCGGCAGCAAAATATCCGTGCGGTTTTGCAGGAAATCGGTCCGTTGATGCTCAAAGAAAAAGGTTTTGCCGAGTCCGTTCCGCTCACCGATGTTCCTAACGAGCGCACGGTCGAAGCCGTTTCCGTCGTTGCCCTTGGCACAGCCGCCGATTACGGATACAGCGTGCGTTTTGCCGACTTTATCCGTTCTCCGCAGGGACAGCGTATCTTAAAAAACTTCGGCTTCACCGGTCGTCCGTAATCTTCCGCCGTATATCCGCCGCCGCAAAACATTGCACCGCAGAATATTTTTTCACAAAATAACCGCCGCACAATGTTTTGCCGTCCAATAATAACAGGAACGAATCCCGGCTTATTTCTTTGCCGCTGCTGCCGGAGGTTCTTCTTCGGTCTTTTTGCGACCGATCACTTCCGGTTCCGCTTCGCCTGCCGCCGATTCTTCTTCCGAAATCTCGACCGGAGCCGCACAACTGACAATGACAATGACCGGGTCTATCAATGCCCGGACACCCTGCGGCAATTCCAGATCGCCGGCATGGATCGTCTGGTTAAATTCAAGATGATTGATGTTGACATCAATTTTTTCCGGTACCGATGCGGCTTCGCACTCCAATTCGATAGAGTGGGTCACATGTTTGATTACGCCGCCGTCTTTGGTTCCGGGGGCTTCCCCGCGAAGTTCAACCGCAACCGTTACGCGGACTTTTTCATGCTCGCTGACTCTGGCAAAATCAACATGGAGAATATCGGTTCCCCATGTGTTCCACTGAACATCTTTGATGAACGCTTTTTCAGCAATGCCGCCGGTCAAAACGACAAACCGGTTGCCGTGCCGCACAACTTCGCCGATTTGTTCCGCCTGAAGCGTGATATTTTTGACTTCCTGCTTGTGTCCGTATAACACCGCCGGTACGCTTCCCGAATTCCGCAATCGGCGGTTGGCACGCTTACCCTGTGTATTCCGCAACTCCACCGTCAGTGTATGAACTTTTGCCATAACTTCTGCTGTCTCTTCAATTTAATGCTAAAAACAATGCCCGCAAAACAATGCAAGGGTTTCTTATTTTACCGCAATTTCCGTTTTTGGGAAGTGTCCCCTTCCCCTTTTGCTCTGTCTAAAAACGCAGCGGAATTTTTCGATACGGTTAAACTGCTCCCCTTGATTTTGCCGATAGGGGCGGAGGGATTATCCTTCATTTCGTTTCAGTACCGGGACGCAATTTCAGCAAAAAAGACGCGTATGCCATTTCCTTTTTTACGGGTCCCTTTTTTACCGGACAACCGCTGTGTTTTTGTCCAACACTCCGTACAGTATGCCGGAAACGGACTGTATGCGGTCATTTTTGCCGTTGTTTCTGCATTGCTGCCGGTCTTCCTTGCAGAAAGTTGTGCGGAAGAACCGCTGGTTATTCCCGACAGAGCGGCCATCGTTGTCAGCGAAGTACCGCCTATCAACCGGACGATTTCACCGAAATCGCTCACGGAAAAACTGACCCGGATTGCGGAAAGTTCCGCCGCCGAAACGAAACCGCTCCGCAGCACCTGCCTGTCGCTTTTAGACGAGATCAACAAATTCACCGCCGCTTTTGATAAACAGGATTTCCGCGAAGCGGCTTCGGTTATTCAGCGTATCGAACAACTGTCGCAGAAATGGGATGTTTTGTGTAAAACATGGACGATCAGCGTTTCCGTTGATGAAGACGACAAACCATGTGTGCCTTCTAAAACCGCATTGAAAGAGATTTCTTCGTCTATCCAACGCCGGACAGTTCTCTGGAACACGTTCCTGAAAGCCGATGCAGCCGAACCGCAGCCGGTTTCTCTGCTTTACGGAAAGACCACGGAAGACCTTCTGCGTCTTCAGGATAAAACACTGGCTGTCGAGAGATTATTTTTGTCCGGAAGACGCAGCATTGACCGGTTTGCCGGCTCGGATTGGGAGAAATATCTCGGCATGCGTTTATGGCTGGAGGAATTGAAAGCATGTAAACTGCGGATACAGAACGGTCAGGTTTTCCGCACCGGACGCAAATCTCCGGCGGTTGTTTTGCCGCAGGAAGTGCTGAATTCGCTGTGCCGTCTTGCCAATATGACCATGATGCGGCTTGAATCCTCTTTGCTGAACGAAGAACAGGCGGCGTTTTTGAACAATCCGCTTGCCGCGGCATGGAAGGACGAATTGCAGAAATGGCAAGCCGATTTGGTGGAACCGGTAAAAGTGCTTCAGGCAGCAGAACGGTATGAAGAAACCGGCGGTATGAGCGATATGCGGTCGCTGTACCGGACAACCGAATTGCTGACATATTCGAAAACACCGGAATACCAAAATTTTGCGGCGTGCGTCCGCCGTCAGTACGGAAGTTCTAATTTTAAGGTTTCTGTTTCTTCTGCCCTTCTGAATAATCATATGCCGCAAATCGCACCCGAAACGGCAAGGATTCGGGATATTATTCAGGATCGTGCCGTTGTCGGCAGCCGCCGGTCGGATACCGAATTGATGGTTACGTTTCTGCCCAATGACAAGAAAATCGTTTTTGCGATTGATGCCGGTCTTAATCTGACAACAATGTCGCGGACAGATGCTTCTGCGACACAGATTTTTAATGCCGGTCAGGCGATCGTCATTGCGAGAAAACCTGTCGAACTCACCAAAGACGGTTTCGTATTTGAACCTTGTATGGCAAAAGTGATCGATTATCAACTCCGTCTTGTCGGGGTCGATACCCGATTTGACGGACTTCCGCTGCTTTCGTCTTTGTTCCGCGGTGCCGTTATCAATCAATACGAATCCAAATACAGCGAAGCGAAATCCGAAACGCAGCAAAAAATCACCAAACAGGTTCGCAGCCGGATCGATAAGGAAATGGAATACCGGTTTCAGCCGATCAATCAGAAAATCAGGACGTTCCGAAAAAATGCCGCCGAAGGCTTTGATTTGAGTTTTGAACCGCAGGAAACAAAAACCGAAGAAAACTGGCTGCTTACCGGATGGGGAATCCGAAGCAAAGATGCACTGGGAAGCGGAACAACGGCACCGGATACTTTGCCGGGGTCGTTTGCCGATGTGAAAATTCACGAATCGCTCTTTAATATGCTTGTCGGAAAACTTGAATTTGAAGGAAAACGGGGCAAAGTCAAGGAATTCAAAGAGATACTGGCTGCCAAATTTCATCAGCCCCTGTTAGCCGAACCGTCCGAAAATGACGATGTGGAAATTACGTTTGCTCCCTATAATCCGCTGGTGATCCGGTTTGCGGACGGACATATCGAAATTACGGTTTCCATTGCGGAATTACGTCTTCTGCGTCAAACATACCGGGATTTTCAGGTCGTTGTCCGGTACAAACCGGCATTGGATGCGGACAATCAATTGGTTTTGGAACGGGACGGATACATTAGTTTGATCAATGTCCGCAAGCAGATTGTGATGCGGGCGGTTTTCGGAAAAGTGTTTCCGCTCAACCGTCCTTTTCCGCTGGTTCCCGATGTGATGAAAACGCAGCCGCAGTATACTTATCTGACGGTCGGGCAATGCCGGATTGAAAACGGCTGGTTTGCCGCCGCCGTTATTGAGAAAGAATCCTCTCCCAACGCACAAAAAAGCGGTACAGAAAAAACGGAAAGACAAACAAGCCGGCATCCTGCCGGAAACGGCTTGCTTTCTGCTATCTTCGGTGAACAGGGAATCAAAAATGCTCAAAAGGACAACGCAGAAAAAACGGAAAAACGATGAAACAGCGGATCAGGTTATTTCGCTGTGCCTTCGGTTTTCGGTTCTTCGGCCTTTGGCTCATCGGCTTGTTTCTCCCCGATGATTTTTGGCGTTTCGGTTTTCTTTTCTTCCGGCGGAGTTTCTCCTGTTGTCTTTTCCGCTGCTGTATTTTCTTCTGCCGGTTTGTCTTCTGCTGCCGGCGGATTCTCCGCAGGTTTGTCCGTTGCGGGTTTGTTTTCCGCCGGTTTGTCTGCCGGTATTTCCGGCGTATCAAAACCGCTCAAGTCGATTGTTCCTGCGGGAGTCATCGGATCTGCGGGGTCGATATTGACTTTGAATTCTTCCTGTTTTTCGGGCTTTTTTGCGGCGGTCAGTTGCAGGAAATTTTTCGTTTCCGGCTGCCGGAGCAGTGCGAGTTGTTTTTTCGCCTGCCGTCCGGTGAAGTTCTCTTCGCCGGCAATTTGCTCATATTCTTTGACAGCACGGCTCCAATCATCGCTTCCGGCTGTCTGATTCTCATGATTGCTTGTTCTTGCGGCAGCCAACGCTTCGTAACATTGTCCGAGACCAAAGCCGGCATATTGCTTAAATTCCGGCGACCGGGCTTCTTTTTGCAGACGCAGAAACGATATAACCGCTTTTTCCAATACGGGGATGGCTTTCGTTTTATCATTGAATAATTGCGCACAGCCGTCGGTTAATTGCTGCTGGGCTAATGTCAGCCGGGTCCATTCGCCGACTTCGCCTTTGACGGTATCGGTAAGCCCTTCCAATGCGGTTTCCGGCTGGGCGGAATGAAGGGCGGCATAATACTGTTTCCACGAAGATGCCCGGTTCCACGAATTGATCCGCGAGGTGAAAACAAAAATGGCAACGACAAGGATCACGCCCAATGCCGCATACGAAAGCCACTGGCTGTTCGGGCGAATCCAGTCGCGGTATTGTGTGCTGATCCACTTTGCGAGTACGTTTTGTTCTAACTGATGCCGATGTTTACTGTCCATAAATAATTTGCAGAGAAATAACGATTTGACACTTTAACAAGCGGGGAATTTAGCAAATCCGAAAAATTTGTCAAGGGCAAACGGAAAACCGGCATGCCGGTGCTGTTTTTATTCTTCGATTTGCAGCACCGAGCGCGGCGGGATCAGATATGTTCCGGTGAACTTTTGTTCACCGTCTCTGATGACAAATTGACTGCCGCAAAAAATGTTTTCACCGCTGCCGTCCAACAGCGTTATTTTTTGCGGCTTGACAAGCAAATCCGTAAAATCAACTGTCCGCGGTTCCCGGTAATGCCGGTTCGTGACCGTGATGATCCGCTTGCCGTCTTTGCCGATGCTGCCGATACACGGCAATTCCCATTGATGACTAAACACCCGTAAACGTTCCCGACCGCAATGTGCTTTCATCAGTTGATAAACCTGTCCCGTTGCGGTCAATTCACTGTCCAGCGGATTGACAACAATTGCCCCTTCGTTGACCGGCTGAAAATACATAAAGGCCGGCATACCGAGTTCATCCGCCGAGTGCAGCGCACGCGTCAGCATCAACGCCGACATCACTCCCTCAATCACCGTCGGCTTGTGATACCACGCATAAAACGCGTTCCATTCGTCAAACGAAATGCCCGCTTTTGCCCATGCGCCGCCTGCTTTATTCAGTCCGGCGCGGTTCGCCTGCACCTCGCCGAATGTTCTGTCAGGATAACGGACAACGACGTTATAGGCGTTTTCCAAACCTGTGTCCGAGATGAAATCGCCACTGCCCATGAACGTTCCCCCATGATACGAATGAAACGATACCAGTGAAATGTCTTCCGCAATCCCATTCATGGCGTTCCGCCAAGACGGCGAATTGTTCGGACCCGATGTGCAGAACTTCAAATCCGGCGTAATTTTTTTCATCGCATCAATCGTCTGCCGGGCTTTTTTGGCGTATTCTTCCGGCGAATTCAATCCTTCCATATGACCGTATCCGTATTCGTTGCCGAGCGACCAATATTTCACGCCGTATCCTTTATCGGTGCAGTATTTCAGCCATTGAGCGGACTCTTCAGGCGAATCCCAAGCAAGGTTCAGCGTTAGAAACGGTTCGGCACCGATTTCTTTGCAGAGTGCCATAAACTCGTCTGTACCGATTTCGTGAAAGTCGTATCCGTGCGAATGCGGCTGCGTTTCCATCGGTTGATACGACGGCAGCGGCGCGCGTTGATCAACAGGCAGTAGCCCGTCTTTCCAATAGTATTCGCCGGCAAAGTTTCCGCCGGGCCACCGCAGAAGTTTCACGCCGATCTCTTTCATCTTTTCAACAACGTCTTTGCGCATCCCGTGAAAGTTGCCGGCAGGAAGCAGCGATAATGCGCCGATTTTCACACACGCTTTTTGTGAAAACGAAATGGAAAACACCGCATTCAGATCATCTTTCGGCGGGGTGAACGTGAATTCATACATTGTGTAATCGCCGCTTTTGACGTTCAGCGTTTTCTTTTCGCCGGCGAGTTCAGCGGCGACTTCCACATTTTGCCCGTTTGCCTGCCAAGCGGTTAGCACGGCACGTCCTTTATATTCTTTTCCGCCTTTGACAGCGATTTTTTCCTGTTTGATTCCGGTTTCTTGTCCGTCAACGGGATTTTGAATCATCACGCCGTTTATCGGATGAGTGGCACGGTCGCTGCGGACACGGGCAATGTGCTTGGTATAGGCATGTTTGCCGGTGACGAGTGTGATGAACGCCTGTTCGTTTCCGAAGCGTATCCAATCGGGCGGTTCGCCGGAATGGGCGGCGGGACGACCGGCAAATTTGCGGTTGCGCAGCAGTTCGGCGGATAATCCCTGATACACGGCACTTCGGGTATGTTCAAGGTTATGTCCGAAGAGTTCCGGGACGATCATTTGTCCGTTGGGTTTCTCTGCGGTGAGTTTGACGACAGCGGCAGAGGATTCTGCAACCGCTTGACAAACAAGCGGCTGAAATACGGCGGACAAAACAAAGAAAAAAGGGGCGGCTCTCATTTTCGGGATTAACAATATCGGTTTGACCAGAAACGGTACGGCGGCATTGTCCATGATTGACGGCAAAAGTCAAACAGCATCCGGCAAGATTTTCTCTGCGGTCATTGTGTTTTTCTCCTGAAAGAGTTACGATGAACGGCAGAAAATATCTTTAACCGAAAGACCGGCGAATTCTATGCGTCATTCTATTTATGCGGTTTGCGGCAGCGGTGCGGTCGGGAAACATCCGCTTGATGCCGATGCGTGGTCGGGCAGTTCACGATTTTTTTTCACCGAAATTCAGCGGCGGGGATCATTAGGCGGTACGATCGGCGGCGAGTTGCCGTTCATTCAAAAACTGCTTTATGCGCTGCGTTATTTTTCCCCGAACCGATCGGGGATGATGCAGCGTCTTTATACCAGCACTGGCTACCGCAACGCTTTGAGCCGGCTGCTGGCGGCAAAAATCAGAAGCACTGAGTTTCCTGATCATTCTGTTGCTGTCCAACTCGGTTCAATGTACAACGTCAATGCTGCCTTTCCTGACCGGTGCCGCCGATGTTCGTATCATGACGGCAATTTTGCAATGCTTCTGCAAAGCCCTCATTATCCGAAACGGAACATTTCCGAAAAAATGGCGAATGCCGCTCTCCGGTACGAAAAAGATGTCTTAACCGGACAGCAAGCGGTGTTTACGATGAGTGAGTTTCTCCGGCAATCGTTTATCCGGGACTACGGAATTGCGGCAGAGAAAGTTCATTGTATCGGTGCCGGCATAAACCTGCCGCCTGAAATGACCGCACAAATACAGCAGGAACAAACTCCGAAGGATTACAGTGTTCCTGATATGCTTTTTGTCGGAGCCGATTTTGACCGTAAAGGGGGACGTATTTTATTGAATGCGTTCCGGCAGATTCGTTCTGCCGTTCCGAAAGCCCGGCTGCACATTGTCGGTCCTGCCTGTCCTGTAAAAGGATTTGAGGCGGAACCGGGCGTACAGTGGCATGGTTTTCTTCACAAAGGCAATCCGGCGGATATGAAATTACTTGAATCGCTTTTTGCCGGTGCTTCGCTGTTTGTATTGCCGTCTCTTTATGAACCGTTCGGGATTGCTCCTCTTGAAGCCATGCTTCACCGGATTCCCTGTGTGGTGTCGGAACGCTGGGCATTGCCGGAAATTGTGCCGGCGGGAAAAACCGGCGAACATGTCGCACCCGGCAATACGGAAGAGTTGGGGGCAAAAATCACAATGCTGCTGAAAAACCCGGATAAACTTTACGGTTACGGACGTGTATGCCGGTCTTGGGTAACGGAGAATTTTCTCTGGCACCATGTTGTTGACCGGCTTGACGTTTTTTTGCAGCAAATCTTTCCCTAGCGAGACAGTCCGGCCGGACAGGGAAATCATTGACAATTGATAAGGGATCACTGATAATCAGGAAAGAAGAGTGAAACCGCCTCGGTAATACTCTGCGCAACATAATTGTCCATTGTCAGTATTTAAGTATTTCCCCGCTCCTATCCCGCTCTCCGCTCGATGCCCCTGCAAGCCCGCCTCATCGGATACGATTATTCCGTCTATTACGACCTCATCGCCGTTACCGTCTTTCTCTTTCTCTGCATGGGCATCTGTTCTGCATGGCTCCGCCTGCGGAAATGTTCGGTCAAATTCCTGCTGACCGCATGGACAGGTTTCTTGCTGCTCGTCCTGCCCGGCACCGCCGGAATGGTTATTTCCATTCACACGCAGCGTCTCCATTGGCGGGATGCCTTTGCCAAAATCGTTACCGCCTACGCCGATGTCATTATGCAGTTCGATTATCAGCGGATTCATTCCGGCAATCCCGAATTATTTTCCGATTGGTCGCCCGCCGCACCCGTTGCCCCGCCGCTGCAAGACACGATTGACCCGATACCCGACGCGGACACACGGACAGAAAAATCCGTTCTCCCAGCCGTTTTAACCGGTAAACTCAAAACTCCGGCTGGGTTAGCCGCCGTCCGGCAGGTTTTGGAAGAACATCCGAAAGAACTCCGGCATCATCACCGCCGTAATCAGTGGGCTGTCGCCGCTTTGACCGGCGATTCTTACGCTTATGATCGCTGCACCGAACAAATCGCCGTCAAATGGAATCCGGTTGAAGAAGCAACAACATACCGGCTGCAATGGAAACACTTGCACAACGGCAGCAATTCGGATTGGTTCGACGCTTATTCCGGTTCCGAACCGTACTGCGAACTTGCTGTCCCCGGCAATCTGCCGCTTGCCGTCCGGGTACGTGCCGAAAACGGCACGCCGGAAAATGATCCGCTCTTTACCCAGTTAATCAATGTGTGCAATTATCCGGTGGAAACCAATATCTATGCCGGTTACGCTTATACAATGCGGCGTAAACAGGAACAATATCAATTTATCATTTCGCCGATTGCCGATGCCGATCATAACGGAGTCATTGATTTTGCGGAAAAACCCGCCTCTATCGGCGAAAACTATCCGGCAACGCCGCTGATGGATTACGTTTGGGAACATCAGGAGATGGCGATGAGTTTTCAAATAATTCCCGACAAGTGGGGAAAATGGTTCACCATTATGGAACCGCTTCGGACAAAGGATAAAACAATTGACGGCGTGTTTGCGATTGATTTTCATGTCGACCGCGTTCATTCACAGATGTTCCGTGAGCGGATTTATCCGAATATTCTTTTTGTTCTTGCCGTTTTTTTCTATTTCGGGGCGGTCTTATTCATCAACCGGCTGCAAATCGAAAAAAATGAACAGCAGACGCTTGCGGATCAATTGCAGCAAACCGTGCTGGATTTAACGGAGGCGAAACGGGCTGCCGAACAAGCATTGCATACCAAAACGCTGTTTCTGACGAACATGAGTCATGAACTCCGCACGCCGCTGAATGCTATGCTTGGTTTTACGGAGATTATCGGTTTGAAAATTGCCAAAAGCGATGTTCTTGAAAAGGCGGAATACAGCGATGCGATATGTCAGGTGAAAGAAAACGGCAAAGACCTGCTGGCCTTGATCGATAATATCCTTGGTGCAGCCGCTATGGACGAACACCCGTCGATGCGGCTGCAATTTGTGCCGGTTAATCTTCGGGAATTGATGGCGGATGTTGCCGGGACGATGCGCAGCAAAGCCGAAACGAAAGGGCTGAAGTTTTCGGTGTCTGAACCGAAAGCATTGCCGGATGAGATTTGGAACGATCCCGACCGTCTCCGGCAGGTTGTTGTCCCTTTGATCAGCAATGCCGTCAAGTTCACCGACAAAGGGGAAATTACTATCAACTACGGTCTTTACAATATTCCCGAAGAGCGTCCGGTGCCGTCCGCTTCCCGGAAGGAACAAATGTTTTTTGTTTCTGTCCGCGACACCGGTATCGGTATTGCCGAAGAGCATTTGTCGATGATTTTCCGTCCGTTTACCCAATCCGATCCGTCATTAACACGGCAATACGGCGGTGCCGGTCTCGGCTTGTCGGTGGCGAGGCAAACGGCGGAATTACTCAAGGGGCAGATTACGGTGGAAAGTATTTTCGGCAAGGGGAGTACGTTTACGTTCATTTTCCCCGCGCAAACGGTTTCTAATACGGGCAGCAGTTCGGAGTTGGTTCCGGTGCCGGATTTGTCTGCCGCTTTGTCAACGGAACCGGCGGGTCATAAAAATCAGCCATCTCTTTCGCCGTCTCTTCCGCTTGCCGGTCGGAAAATTCTTGTTGTGGACGATACGAAGGTCAATCAAATCGTGATTGCTGCCCAGTTGAAGCAAGCCGGAGCGGAAGTCGAAACAGCGGACAACGGACAAATCGGTATTGACAAAATCACGGAACAGAAGAAAAACGGAAAGCCGTTTGATGTGATTTTGATGGACATGCAGATGCCGGTATTAGACGGATATGATGCAACCCGGCAACTTCGGGCGGAGGGATATACACTGCCGATCATTGCAGTGACAGCCCATGCCCTGCCGGAAGACCGGCAGAAAACGCTGGATGCCGGCTGCGATGAGTACGTGACAAAGCCTGTCGATTATGACCGGCTGTTCGGTGTGATGTTATCGTGTTTGCAGGGACGCAACATTGTTTAACGGCAGAGGCGTGTTTTACCGGTTTTTCCTGCTGTCCGTGCCGCCCCCCCTTATGATTCAGATTTTCCGCAAATCGGCACTATTCGCCATCATCGTTTTCTCCTGCCTTTTGTTTGTTTCTCCCGGACGAGCCGCCGATAGAACAGGTACGGAAGCCGGTCGGCTGCCGGAAAACGGAACAATAAAGACACAACGGACGTGTCCGCAACACAGGGAAAGGAATCCGCCGCAATGTAAAGAAAATTAGTATGAAGACACCCACCTACCGTGTTGTTACCCGCAATACAGAGGGAGAATTGCGAGTCCGTGATTATACCGGTGCTGAAGAAATTTGCCGCCGTTATATGCAAATCGGAGTCAATGATTACAGTGTTGATCTTTCGGTTCGCGGCTGCCCCGTCTTTAAGGGCTTGATCGGTCCGATGCCGGAAACCGGCGGAATTTTGCGTTATGAATCGCCTGATGTTTTTGAACAACTCACCAAAGAATGGAGTGAATGCCGGCGCAAACCGCGGCGATCCAGAAAACTGAAACAGAATGAGCAATGCTAGGAAATCGCGGGCGGCGGTATTCCCTGATCTGCCGGCAATTACCGTTTTTCGTCAAAGGAAACACTGAACCAGTTGGGGCTTTGTTTGTCAATCTCTGAACGAAACATAATCGAGTCGGAAGCCCTTTCAACAGCAGTAAATCCTTCCCGGTCTTTCTCAAATACCCAGACCTGTTCCGGGCGTAAACCGTTAGCAATCGCCGGATGGTGGGAATTCAAAATGATCTGCGGTTCTTCCTGATGCGGTGCCGATTCAAACCGGAGAACGGATTCCAGAAATTTGTTCCGAAATGTCCGATCCAGCCCGTTTTCCGGTTCTTCAATAACGGTCAGCGGCGGAGGAAATTCTTCTTCAAAAAACATCGCGTAAGTGAACAACCGGATCGAAGCCGCAGAAAGATGAGTAATCGGTATCGGATGATCCCGATCCATCAGACAAAACGATAGTTTCGGCTTATCAGGATCAAGATCGTCTAAAATGATTTTTTCGACATTCGGAATCCGGGCAGCAACACGGTGAAACAGCGGTTTCAGATTGTCTTTGTACCGTTTTGTGATATACCGGATCAGACCGGATAAACTAACGCCATGCGGTGATTCCTGACGGTGCGGCAGCGAGTGATCCAGCCCGCGGGCAGGATCAGGGGTAAAATGGCAAAGCGACCAGTTTTCAAACAGCAGCCGGAGCGAAGCCATGACCGGATATTTCGGATGTTCCGGCAATGCCGCCAATCCGAGATGATTGTGGTCGGTAAATTCAATTTTTGTTAAATCGGTATTCGTTAACCGCTTATCCGGCGCAAGATAACGGATCGTTTTTTCCGCTCCGTTTTGCAAAAAAATAACCGGCAGCGACTCATTTTCCCGCAGATAGGCAAGAATTTCGGATTCGATAAACGGAACCTTGTTTTTTGTGCGGTAGATACTGACCGCATACGTGACGGTATCCGATTCTCCTTTTTGCCGGTAATGAAAGCCGAAGGAAAGGGGACCCTTTCCTCCTTGGGAATAAACGGCATCAAATCCGCCCCGTTTGAGGCAGGCGGCATCCACGCCGTACCGATAGCAATCGGAAACAAAATTAAATACGTCCACAGCGGTACTTTTCCCCGACCCGTTGTAGCCGGTGAAGAGCGTTACAGGACCAAGTTCATAAGGAAGAACGGTATTTTCATCATTGACGAAAACGAATTTGGTGAAACATGAACCGATTCCAACCTGACGAAGCGACTTATAATTGCGTACCCAAAAACCTTCGATCATAAAAAACGGCAACGGAACGGCGGGAAGAGAGACGTATTGTAGCAAATAGACCGGAAGAAAACAACACGGAAACGCCCTTTGCACACCGCAGAGAGGAGGGAACGATGACCGGTAAACTTTGCATATTTTCTCTATTTTGCTAAAACGGCAGGAAACGAAATTCTCTGTCAAGTACAGGGAAGAGTTTTTCCGATAAGGACGTTTAGGATTGTTTGTAGGTTTGCAAGGATTATAAACAACAAACAAGGGATTGTTTTATGACCCGCAACGGATTGCTCCGAAAAGTTATTCTCCTGACCGTCGTTGCGCTCGCGTTTTGCCCCTGCCGAACCGCGAATGCGCAGGAAGGCATTACGGAGAATCCCGGCAGTTCAAGTCCGGTTGATCTCGGACTTTCTTATGCTCTCACGGGCGACATTATCAACAGCGATTCACTGACAATTTTTGCAAATAACAACGGACAACTCCTCTTTGTAGAACGCAGCCTCCGTGACAGAGAATACGCATGGGAGTGGAGCAACAGCAACCGCATACAAACAACATCAACGCTGAATCTTGGACCTTACTCCGTCAGCAACGGAACCGCTATTCAAAACAATGCTCTTGCGCATGCACATACCGCCGCAATTCAAAACGGCGGGGTACAGACCATCGAAGTCACCAAGGATAACGGTGCAAAATTGTACATGACCGTACATTGGATAAAAGATCAGGAAGAAACGCCGATCAGTGCCAAGAATTCTCTCACCGGCGAGCAAAGAACAACGTGGCTTGGAACACTTGTGATTAAATTTTGGGTTGATATCGGCGGTGAAAAAGTAGAATTAAAAATTGCCGATATGCCCCAAACGGAAAGGAACAATTTGACAGCCCGGGGATTTGCGGAAGATACAACCCGTAATTATTTTTCCCTTGCTCATGTCATTGTTTATAGCGGAATGCCGGACACCGGAAGCGGAATCCAGAGCAGTTCAAATGCTATTCCGGCAACGACATCTATTTATGTCCAACGTTATCTGAATGTCGGTGATTATTATCTGTATAGCGGGGATCCGTTGATTCTCAACCCGGATACGGCTTTTCCGACATTAGATCCTTCATTGTACGCTCCGTACAAACGGGCAGTCATTGCTTCCGGTTATCTCACAATCAACAGCGGAAAGATCGAAGGCACCGATACCGCGATCGGGAGTGTCGGGACATTAAACGTCAATAACACGTTCATTCAGGCAGGACAAATCGGTATTTTGCA
>JAIRPZ010000233.1 GCA_031256755.1 Planctomycetaceae bacterium | reverse complement strand
GGTACAATGTGTTTATTCCGGGTACTTGTTCCGGTAACTTGCATTGAACCGATCCATTGCCCCTTATGAAAATTGTTTTCTACCTTGTTATGTTTATGATGTGCGGAGTCAGTGTTTTGTCAGGACAAACAGGCGACGGCGGGGGCTGTTTTAAGATCGTTGCGGTCAACGAAATGACCCGGACGATGGAGACCTCGCTTTTTGCATCCGCTGATCCGGCTGTTGTCAAACAGTATATTCCGAAAGGCGCACCGGCAAGTATGTCCTCGTTTGTTCTCTTTGCCGGCGGCGAACCCATCCTTTTCGATACCGGTCTCGGCGGCGAAGCATGGGTAAAAAAACTTGCCGATCTCGGCGTTAAACCGGAAAGTGTGAAACTGATTTTGCTGACGCATCTTCATTCGGATCATGTCGGCGGTTTGCTTGACGGAACAAAAAGCCGGTTTCCCAATGCCGTTGTGCGCTGTTCCGAACCGGAATATCAGCATTGGCTGCCGAAAAACGGTCAGCCGAAAAATAAGCAAGTCGGCACAATTCAATCGGTGTACGGTAAACGTTTCGCAGAGACGTTCCGGTTCGGCGATGAGGTCTTTTCGAATGTCCAAATCACGATCAAAGCACTGGATGCGGCCGGACATACGCCGGGACATACGGCGTTTCTGATTGAAGCGAAAAAGCCGGCAGCACAGCGTTTTTTGATTGCCGGCGACTTGCTTCATGCAGCGGCACTGCAATTTCCAAAGCCGGACATTTGTACGAGTTATGATATGGAACCGGACAAAGCGGTGCAATCCCGCAAGCGGATTCTGGATTTTGCTGTTCGGGAAGACCTGTTGATCGGCGGTATGCATTTTCCGCCGCCGAATACGGGCAAAGTCCGAAAAAACGATGCCGGCGGATATTCTTTTGCACCGGCAGATTGATCCTTGTGAACCGGTTGTTTTTGCGTAAAACTGTCCGCCTGTCAAAATTACCCGCCGCTTACACGACCGTCAATGATCCGGTATAATGCCGGATATGGTATCTTTTGCAGAAGCAATTCATCAGCGTATTCTCGTTTTCGACGGTCCGATGGGAACCGAACTCTATCGGCACCACGTCTTTACCAACCGGTGTTTCGAGGAACTCAATCTGACCGACCGGAACTTGATTGGGCAAATCCTTTCCGATTACAAAAATGCCGGTGCCGATGTTTTGACCACAAACACCTTCGGAGCAAACCGGCTGAACCTTGAAAAATACGGCATTGCCGATAAACTGACCCTGATCAACCGCACCGGTGCGGAAATTGCCCGCAGCATCGCCGGCGAGAACCTCTTCGTTGCCGGTTCCATCGGTCCGATACAAAGGGCCGGAGGAGAGACAGAAGAAGATATTGAAACACTTATTCTCGAACAAGTCGATGCCATTTGGAGCGGCAAAGCCGATTTCATTCTGTTTGAAACACTGCCGAACCGGCATTCGATGGAACAATGTGCGGCTGCCATGCGGAAACGTCCTGATGTGCCGTTTGTTCTTTCCTGTGCGGTCGTTTCTTCGGCGGACGGCAGCGTTCACAGTGCTTCCGGCGAACCGCTGTCCCGATTGCTGGCACCGTTCACAAAAAAAAACAGCACATCAGAAGAACCGCCGGTCAAACCGGATACCGGTCAAACCTTGACGCTGGACGCGGCAACGCTCCTCGCTTTCGGACTTAATTGCGGTTCCGGTCCTGAAAATCTGCTGACCGCCGTTGAAGAAGCCGTTAAAATGACCCGCTTGCCCCTGATCGTGCAGCCCAATGCCGGTACGCCGAAAGTGTTTGAAGGGCGGCATCTTTACTACTGTTCGCCGGAATATGCCGCCACTTATGCAATGCGGTTCGCCCATCTCGGCGCGGCAGCGGTCGGCGGCTGCTGCGGAATGACCCCTGACCATATTCGGGAAATGGCTAAAATGGTCAAACCGCTCGCTAAAGCCCGCACCGGAGCCATCCTGAAAGAGACGCAGCCGGAAGTGTCCGAAGTACCGGAAGTGCCTTTTCGGGAACGTTCCCGGTTCGCTTGGAAACTCGCCCGAAAAGCATGGGTTGCTTCTGTCGAACTCGTTCCGCCGCGGGGATACAATCTGACGGATATTATCGAAAAGAGTAAACAACTTTACCGGCAGGGAGTTGATGCGGTGAATCTGCCGGACGGTCCGCGAGCATCTTCCCGGATTTCTTCGCTGGTCGTTGCGCAGCGGATTTTGCAGGAAGCCCACATCGAACCGATTCTTCATGTCTGCTGCCGGGATCGAAACCTGATCGGTATGCAAGCCGACATGCTGGGCTGTGCGGCATCCGGTATTCACAATTTGCTTTTTATTACGGGCGATCCGCCGAAACTTGGTTTGTACCCGAATGCCACCGGCGTATTTGATACCGATTCGATAGGAATGGTTTCCCTGCAACGCCGTCTCAATCGGGGAATTGACCTCGGCGGTCAGACCGTCAATCCGCCGACAAAAGCGGTCATCGGCACCGGACTTGATCCGACGGCTCTTGACCGGCAGCGGGAATTGGACCGGTTCCGGCAGAAAGTCGCTGCCGGTGCAGAATTTGCGATCACCCAGCCGATTTTCGATCCGAATGCACTGCTTACCTTTTTGGACGAAATCGGCGAATTGCCGATTCCGGTCATCGCCGGAATTTGGCCCCTTGCGAGTTACCGGAATGCGGAATTTATGCAGAACGAAGTGCCGGGCGTAACCGTACCGGACTCAACGATGAAACGCATGGCGGCGGTCTCAACGCGGTCGAAGGAAGATCAGTTACAAACCGGAATTGACATTGCCAAAGAGATGATTGCCTGCGTCCGGCACCGTGTCAGCGGCGTGCAGATCAGTGCGCCGTTCGGACGTGCCGATATTGCACTGGCGGTGCTGGAATAAATGAAACAAAAAGAGTAAACGGATTGCCGATGACAAAAGAAAACAGGGATTTACAGCAACTCGACCAACTGTGCGATCAATTTGAAGCCGCGTTGCGCAAGGGGGATACCACGCTCATCGAGGATTATCTGCCGAAGATTCCCGACGAACAGCGGACACAACTCTTGCAGGAACTGCTTCAGGTGGAAATTCAATTCGCCGCCGAAAAAGATGCCGCCGGTTCTTTGTCCGGGATGCGGGAATCGTTCAAAAAACGTTTCCCCGCTCAAACGGAATTCATCAACGCTCTTTTCGATAAACTCCGTTCTTTTCCGCCGGAAACCGGAAAAAACATTGCCGATTACGAACTGCTCGGCGAACTCGGACATGGCGGAATGGGCATCGTCTATAAAGCCAAACATAAACTGTTGCAGCAAACCGTTGCGGTCAAAGTGCTGCCGCAAACGTTGACGGATGACCCGCAGGCAGTCGGGCGGTTCAAGCGGGAAATGCAACTGGTCGGCGGTCTTTCTCATCCGAATATTGTCCGCGCACTGAATGCCGGCGAAGCCGGCGGTACGCTTTATCTTGCAATGGAATTCATTGACGGGATAACGTTACAAAAACTCGCGGAACTGCGGAAACCGCCAAACAGCGGACAGCCGGTGATTCCGGTCGGCGCGGCTTGCGAAGCCGTCCGGCAGGCCGCACTCGGTCTGCAAAACGCCCACGAACTGAAACTGGTTCACCGCGACATCAAACCGGCAAACCTGATGACGGACAGGCACGGAACCGTCAAGGTTCTTGACCTCGGACTCGGCAAGTTCGCCGAAGAACAGCGGGACGAACAACATTCTTCGCTGACGATGCCGAATATGACGCTGGGAACGGTTGATTACATTTCGCCGGAACAGTGTGAAAATGCAGGGGAAGCGGATATACGCTCGGACTTGTACAGTTTGGGCTGTTCTCTCTTTTTTCTTTTGACCGGCAAAGCGGTGTACAGCGGGTCGCGGTATGATTCCGTCCGCAAAAAACTGATGGGACATATTGTCGGCGAGATTCCGGCACTGCGGCAGAGCATTCCTTCCGCTCCGGCGGAACTGGAGAAATTGTTACGAAAAATGCTGGCGAAAGACCCTGCGGAACGTTTTCAAACGCCGCAGGAATTCGCCGATGCACTGGTGCCGTTTGCGTCCTTTGACGAATTCCGGGCGGTACTCAATGAAGCGTTGCCGGCAGAAGCGGGCGGTTTGCCGTCAACGGCGAAACCTTCCGGCAATCCTTATCTTTCGCGCAGCCTGTCGCCGCAGCAAGTCCGGCAGGCGAACAAATGGAAATGGATACGTTTTTTTGCCGGTCTGCATCTCTTGGTTTTCGGTGCGGTCATCGGCGTTATTTTGTGCATGCAGATGCCGGAATTCGGACGGCGGATTGACAACGATGTTAAAGACCTCGATGAAAAAGCGTCCACATTCCTGCTGCAATGGAACGTGAAGGAAGCGCAGACAGAATACAATAAAAATATAAAAATTCGGGCGGAAGAATATTTGAAAAGAAACGATAACGGGTCGCTTATCCGCTTTTTATCTGCCCGTCTGCATGCGGCGGAAACGCTTTGGTTT
Organism: Planctomycetaceae bacterium; assembly: GCA_031256755.1. Taxonomy (GTDB): domain Bacteria; phylum Planctomycetota; class Planctomycetia; order Pirellulales; family Thermoguttaceae; genus WRKP01. The sequence continues at coordinate 6,976 of JAIRPZ010000233.1, read as the reverse complement.
CAAGGCGATTCACGAAGAGCGAACCGTGAAGTCCAATCCGTTCTGGACACTATCAATTCGCAGTTATCCGATGAACAGCAAAAAGTATTGCCCGAAGCCGCGCCGCTTAAAGGGACAGCCGTGTTGATGCGTGCGGATACGGCTTTTTTCGGCGGAGCGGCATCGGGAACCGGCAAAGACCGGTTTGCTGACCGCATTATTTTGTACAGTGAAGCCGCAAAACTTTTGAACGACCGCACCTCTATCCGCTGCAAGCAAATCATCCTGCTGCTGTTGAACGGCGAAACGGAAAAAGCACAGAACATTTTGGAGGAGTGGGAAAAAAAAGAAAATCCGGGACATCTTGCGGGACAGGCGGATCCGCATGTGTCGCTGCCTTATCAACTGATGAAAGCGGTGTTTGCTTATTATCAGCCGGAGAATGACGACCGCACGGCGGCTCTCCGTCAATTCTTAAAACAATTTTCGATTCAGAGCAATCCGGCGAGTGAAGCGGCGAAACATCCGTATATTTTAGAACTGCTGCTTTTTACGGCGGAGTTTCTGATTCATGATTCTTTGCAGCGTGAAGATTGGCAGACGCTGACAAAAGACATTTCGTCTTTCAGCCGGACGACGCTTGGTTTTGTCCGGCAGTTTCCCGGCAGCCGTCCGTTTTTGCGGCGGTATGCGGAAATCCTTATCCGCTCGGCGGCCTTATTGTACGAAAAATCGGAAACGCAGAAGGAAAAACAGGAACAACTCGATACGATTGTCCGTATTCTTGAGCGGATGCGGCTGCCGGACGGCGGTCATCAGGAAACCCGTCTGCCGGAAAAATCCGAAAAGCCGGCGCAGGATATTTCTGTTACGGAAACGCCGTCACTGCTGTTGTTTTTCCTGCCGGAGTCGAACAGGAAGGAAGAGGGATTTGTGCTTTTTTATCCGCAGGACGGGCGTGACGGCACGTTGTTTCCGCTGCCGGTTTCGCGGCAAATGGTGAAGCGGCGTGAAGAGGTTCCGCCGCTTGATTTGCCGTTAGCGGCGTTGCTTCGGGGGGAAAAGCAATCGGGACGGTCCGTCAAAATTTCGTGGAATGATATTCCCTGCTGGGCAAGAGTTGAAGATGCGGTGACGGAAAACGACTGTCCGGCGGAATGGAAAATTGATCATTAGAAAGAGATCATGGTAATGGCTAATTAAAATGAGAGCGGCGGGTGCTGCCGCACGGGCAGATATTGGAAACGCCCCAAAATAGACCCGTCCGGCAAAGACTGCCCGCCGCTTGCGTTAGCATCCCATCACGGCAGCGGTTCCAAAACGGCAACCGCTGCCGGCTGCAATGTCAACTCAACAGATTGTCCCGCCGTCTTGATAATTTCTCCGCTCACGAGATTACGGAATCCAACATAATTGTTACGAAATGTCAGAACAGCCGTTTCGGTCTCCGCCGAATCGTTAAAAACCGTGTAATAACATTTGTTCGGCTCCGCTCCGAATCTTTCAATAAAAACCTTTGCCGCGTTTGATTTTGCCAGCGTCACCGGCTGCCAGCCGCTTTCGGCAACTTTTTTGCAAAGCGGAATGTATTTTCGGAAAAGCGGACGGTCCCGCTCATAAAGTTCCGGGCGGGTGAAATACGCTTTCGTTGACGCATCCGCACTGAAATAGCCCGGAAACATTCCGTAAGCCAGACAGCGTTTCATATACCGCTCCGATAATTCATAAGAAAACCGTGAAAATTCCGTGTTCATCAGGAAACAATACGGTTTCGCCCCGCACAGCGACCGGCGTTGAAGCAAGACGGCATCCGGCGGCGGAGTCCACTTGCCGCCGGGATTCCAGTCGGTTTCTATCCCCATCACATCAAGATACGGCACAAGCCAGCAAACCGCACCGGGCGGTCCATTCGCCATAATAAGTTTATGATTTTTATGCATGTCTTCCGCAATTTTCCGAATGTACTCAAACATAATCATCCCGCCGAAAATCAGCGGTCTGTGTTCATCGTGCGAAAAGACAAGCGGTGTTTTTGCCGCAGCAAAATTTGACCGGTTGTAATCCGAAGGGCCTCCGCCGCAGGAGTCAATGTATTCTCCGTCAAGTTCGCCTTTGCTGTTGCTGCGGTAATATGTATCGTAAATTGCCGGATTCCATTTCAAGGCGAATCCCCCCTCTTTAATACCGGGCAAATCGTTCATGCTCCACACCGCACCGCTGCCGTTCCAAGGCGTAACAAGCACCCGGCAAACCGGTTTGCCATGAATGTCGCGTATCCCGCTGGTAAAAAGAGACATCGCTCTGGGGTCTTTTTTTTCGGCTTTTTCCTTGGCAATTTTCATGGCTTGGTCATACGTCTGCGGCTGGTCTTTCGGAATGGGCATCCACCATGTCATCGGTTCGGTATAGCGGAACGTCAAAATGTTGTGTGCATCGTCCCAAGCGGTTTCGCTGTCCGCTTCCTTAAACTTGAATCCGAAGTCCTCATAATTCGGAATTTTGCTGATGGATGCAAAAGGCATCCAAATGCCTTGTTCCGGCGTTCTGCCGGCGAAGTCCGCCGGAAATTGTTTGTAGTAAGCCGCCAGCGCACCGCGGAAACGCTCTTCGGAATCAAAAGCAAGTTTCACAAAATCAACGGTGACAGACGGCGATTCGGGTGTCAGTGCGAAGTCGGCGGACACAAACAGTTCTTCCGTTCCCGAATGATAACCGGCACGAAAAAAGACCGGCGTTTTCATATCAATTCCGAGCGCAAGCCCTCCCTGTTTACCGGCAACGGCAGCGAAAGGATAGGACGACATCCGGCTGTTCGCCCCGATTCCGTGAAACGAATGTGCCGACATATATTCCGTATCCGGTTTGACAGCAACGGATGTTCTCGGATTTTCGCACCAAATCAGTCCTTCGGCAGGAACCGGAATCGCATAAACCAGCGTGAGACACCGGTCTTTTTTCGCCGGATTCGTCAGAGTGACCCGCGTGACGGCTCCTTGGGACTGCACAGACGATTCAAGACCGAAGACGTTTTTTGTCAGTGCAACGAAATCGGAACCGGCGGCAACGTCCCGAAGAGAAAACGGAGTTTGTCCGGCAACACGCGGCTGCGGCACAACAGAAACGCCGTCAAACCGGAAAACGCCTTTCCGCTCGGTCAGTTCGGTCAGTTTAATGTTTTTGAATTCCGCTTTGCCGGATTTGTTTTGGAACTGTAAATAGACCATGAAATTTTTGACCGGCTTTTTGGGATAGATGGTCAGCGACTTTTTTTCCCAATCGTGTGTGCCGGTGGAAAAGGGGGCGATTTGTCCCCAAAGCGGCGTGCCATCGTTATAGATAATGTCGACGTAAATGCTGTAATCGCCGGACGGACTGCCGGAAACATTTTCGGCTTTGCTGACGGCTTCAATCGTGAGCGGTGCCGGCACATTTTGATTCAAAAAGACGTTTTGGACGATGCCGCTTTTTGTTTTTTCATCGTTGTTTTGACATGTATAGATTCCGTCTGCGGCGGTATATCCTTTTCCGGCTTTGTAAAAGCGGTCGGGGTCTAACAGATTCGGGGCGGATTCGGGACGGACGCATCGCCGGACAACGGTTTGGGCGGAAACCGGTACGGACAGCATCAAAGCAGCAAGCAAAATAAACGGCAAAACGTGAGGGGGCGGAAGGAACATATTTCTTATTTTCGGAAATAAAAAGGTATCGGTCAGGACAATAACAATACAGGCGAATATGATAAACGGAAAACTCCCTCTTGACAATGTACGGGCGGTCAACGATAATCACCGGCAGATTGTGGAGTCCCCCGCTGACGAGTTTCCGGCGGGGCAAAAGATTAAAGGACCGGCTATGCAAAAGACACTGCAAAAAGCACTTTACCGAAAGGTTTTTTATCTTGCCGTTATCGGCGTTTTACTTCTCCTGCTCTATGCCGTCGGGAGACCTGCCCGCGTGGTCGTTCAAGCCGGCGGCGATTTACAGCCCGATTCCGGCGGATGGCTCGCACGCATTCGTATTCAGGAAGGGCTGACCGAAGCCCAAATCGGTAAAATCGATCCGGCAAGCAGCACCATTAAACTGGCCACTTTCGGTATGCGCGGCATCGCCATATCACTCCTCTGGCATCAAATGCAGGAACAGTATAAACGCCATGAATGGAACGAAGTGATCGCCGCAGCCAATCAACTCGTTTTTCTGGAACCGCATTTTATTCCTGTTTGGGATTATCTCGGCTGGTGTCTTGCCTACAACGCTTCGGCGGAATTCGATGATTACCGGGAACGCTACCGGTGGGTGATCCGCGGCATTGATTTTCTGACAACCGGCGTGGAAGTGAACCGGCGTGCGCCGAAACTGTTCAAAGCCCTCGGCTGGACGGTGTCGCAGAAAATCGGCGGCGATGCATCAGACGAGCGGGAACAAAACCGCCGTCTGCTCCGTGCCGATGAGGAGTTTTTCAACCGGCATCACCGCTATTTTCAGGATAATACCAGCGAAGACATCCGCGATAACTGGATTCTCGGACGCTTTTGGTACCGGCAGGGAGAAGAACTGGTCAAAGAAGGTGTCAGTTTGGGAAATGAATCGGATTTCAATTTTTTCTCTCATTCCCGAATCAATCTGTTCAGTTATGCCAAATGGAAACGGCGCGACGGCATTTTCGGCGAAGCCGCCGTCCGGGCATGGAAAAACGCTCTGGACGAATGGATCGAATTCGGACGGATGGAATTAAAAGCCGCCATCCCCGACGACAATACGCTGCGGATGACCAAACATAACCAGTCGCTGACCGGCAAATTGGAAACCATTGACATTCTGAAAGAAGAAGAAACGAAACTGCTCGCCGAACTGAACTCCATTGTTCCCGGTCTGAAAGAAAAACTGTGTGCAGAACGCTGGAAAGCCCTTGCCGGCACGTCCGGTCAGCAAGGTTCGCTGCTCGCCGCTTTGGAATCGGTTTCCGATGCGCCGGAACCGAATGAGGAACTCCTCCTGATTCGGAACTGGCTTGACAAAAACGAACCGGAATGGCGTACCCGGTTAGCGGCGGACAGAGAAACGATACTCCCCGCCGAACAGAAAGAATGGCGGAAAATGCCGCAAATTTTTCTCGAAAAAGATGCGTCCGATGCCATTGACAAGACCGACAGCGAAGTCGGACAGGTTCGGACTCGCTGTATGGAAATGCTGAAAATTACGCCGAAATCCCTTGCTGAATCCATACAGGATGCCGAGATATGCCCGGATTTATCCCGCGAACAGCGGAGCCGGGCAAGAGCCATTGTTGCCGAATTGGATACGCACAAAGCCAGAGGGCGTATTTCGCAGTTGTTCCGGGGAATTCTGAATTACGAATCGCGGTTTGATCAGGTCAAAGTCGAAACGTCTCCGTTTGCCGACGAAGGACACCGTCTCCGTTACGAAGCCCGGAAAGCCTATTATGACGGACGGATTGCCGATGCCATTACGGGCTGGCTTGCCGCAATGAAACAGTGGGACGCACTGGTCAATCAGAAAGGTTATGAACATTTCGCAACGGACGGGGAATTTGTCCGCGACCGGGTGGATATTGTCGAAAAGTTTTTGATTATTCTGGACGGCGACAATAAGATATTTTCGGATGTGTCGGGCGACCCGGTGCCGCTTCGCCGAATGATGTGGTACCGGGCATTCCGCGAAGGGATGAAACCGGAACCGGTCATTGAGGCGATGGAATACGCCGAAAAGGAATCGGAACAGGTTCAAAAGGAAACGGATGCAGCAAAACGGCAAGCCGGTCTTGAAAAATGTGAAAAGTATTTTGCGATTGTTGTTCAGCGTTTTGCGGCGATGAACGAGCGGGAAGAATTTATGAAGTTTGCTCCGTTTTTTGATTTGCGGGACAAAATGCTTGCGGCATTGTCGCGGTACATCCGGCTGCTGGAACAGCAGAATAAACCGCTGCCGGAACCGCTGCCGCTTCGGGGATATGCCGAGTTGATGCTGAAACACGATCCGGCGGTTGGTGCGGCGAATGAGTTTCTTATCAATGCGGAACCGCTGATTCAGGATAAGAAATATGCCGAGGCGCAGGAATTGCTGGACAAAGCCGCGGCGGCGTGGGGAGTGCTTTTGGAAAAGTATCCGCTGATTGCCCATGATCCGTCCCTTTCGGCGTTTGCAGATGTTTCACGGGTTGCGGCTGTTTATGCGGAAGTGCAAAAGGCACAAAGCAAACCGCTTGACAATCAATTCCCGCTGAAAAAGTTTCTCCCTGATTAACGGCATGTCTGATCAGGGGCATTGCTGCATTGCCGGAACCGGTTGAAAATAATACAGGCGGAATGAAGAAAACTTGTCTTGCCGGACTTTCCTGTTCTTGACAAAACATTTTTTTCATGTTATACTATACTTGTAGAGATGATTTCTCTGAACTATTCACATCCCAAACATTATGTACACGAAAGAATCGGAAAAAGCGGTTATGACCGCAATGTGCCACGCAAAACAAAACGGGAAACGTACGTTCCCCGCTTCTGCCGCCGGTTTTATTACCGAAATCACCGGCACAACCCTTACAAACGTTCCCATGCGTAGTAAAATAGGCAAAAGAACGGGGGGGGGGGGTACGTTCGAAACAGCGTTAACAGTGTAAGCACTGTTTCCCGCTCTTTCGCCCGTTCTTTGGGTTTCACGCTGGTCGAACTCTTGGTCGTGATTGCCATTATCGGCATGCTCATCGCCTTACTTTTGCCCGCCATTCAGGTCGCACGCGAGGCAGCCCGCAAAATGCAGTGCCAGAACAATCTGAAACAGTTCGGACTCGGCATTCACAATTTCACTCAATCCAATAACGAAACACTGCCGCCGCTTCTGCTGCATCGGTCAAGACCAAGCATTATGGTCATGCTCATGCCTTACATGGAACAAAACGCCCCTTATGATTTCCTCATGAGATACGGGCAACAGAACGCTCAACTCCATAATAGCACCGGCGGTTATATGGGAGGTACAA
>JAIRPZ010000126.1 GCA_031256755.1 Planctomycetaceae bacterium | reverse complement strand
CGCTCCGATTCAGGAAGCCCCGCATCATAAACCAAACGGTTAAACCACGTACCCGTCACCTCAACCTCCAACCGGTTTTCGCCGCTGCGGATAAAATCAGTAATATCAACACTGTACGGAACCGCCCAGCACGTTCCCGCCTTTTTGCCGTTCACCGTCACTCCGGCAATCATGGAAACATCCCCCAAATCAAGCCGGTAACGGCATTGCGGTTCAATACGCTCCACCGGGAATGTTGTACGGTAACACACCGTCCCCGAAAACGCTTTGCCCTCAACAGAAATGTCCAAATCCTTCCACGCTTTCAGTTCCCCAATCCGCAACGTTGCCGGTGCGCCCCAGCCGGTCGGAAATTCCAGTTGCCATTCGCCCGTTAAAGGAGTTTCACTTTGCGGCTCATAACGTTGCACCGTTGCGTCCGCCGTGAAACCGTTCTGCCCGTTGGGAAAAACCACAAAACAGGAACCGCACTCCGGTAAATCAATTTCGATTTGAGAACGCCCCGCCTTGCCGGAAAGACCAAGACAAGGAACCGCTTCCGCAAGACCCGTCGCCGGATTCCAGATTTCACACACTTTACCGGTACTGCGGAAATTAACAATGCCGTGATACCCTTTTCCCTTCGGCGCACAAAGAAAATACCAGTCCGCTCCGTCAACCTGACGATGCACCCAAAGCGGTTCTTCGTATGTTTCGCGGGAACGAACGGACTTGACAAGGTGTATGAAATTGTTGTGTTTATGTTCTCGAAACGCATCGTCATCCGTTCTAGCAATAATGTCCGGTTCAATAAGGAGCATTCTTTTCAATGCCCGGTCAATGGGAACATTATCAATCACTGTTCCTTTTCCGATATTTCGCGAATGCAAATGCTTATTTGCATTCAGCCGCGCTCTTTTCGGATTGCCCCAAAGTTTCATAACAGCAGCATCAAAACGTTTTTGCGCCTGTTCGCCGCCCGATAATGTCGCCAACCCTTCAGGCGCATCGCCGATAACCGTTGCACCGCTGCGGACAAGTTCCAGAATTTTTTCCAGCGTTTCCGGCAGCATCCGTCGGGTATCCGGCATCCATAAAACACGGTATTGAATCCCTTCCGGCGTGGTCAACATCCCGTTCTGCACCGTCAGCCGGTGAAGCAGAACATCGGAATTGCAGTAATCGTATTTGTATCCCGCCGGAAAAGGTGCGTTTTGGTCGGGCTTATGGTCAATTTCATCGCCGAGATACCAAAGCACATCGGAAACCGGTTTGCCCCGTTCCAGCATAAAACAGCACCGCGCCAGATAACCGGTGAATTCCGGCATCTGTTTCCACCACGTTTGTCCGCGTAAAAAGGGTGTGCCGATATTGGCACCGAAAGACGTTCCGGGCGGAAGAAAATCGGTGCGGGGATTGTGCGTGTAAGTATGAAGAACGCAATGACTCACCCCTTCAACGGCATTGACGTTGAAGACCTCTTTGAGCATGCTCCAATGTTCGTCCCACGTCAGCGCACCGGACGTGAACGCTTCGGCGGAAACTCGCGGTTTGCCGTACATCCGGGCAGCGGAAGCGGTCGGTTTTATCGGTTTGTAATTGAGCGAACCGACAAAATCATACGTCATCGGCTGCCAGAATTCCGTCATCGGCACGTCGGCATATTTGTAGTATTCCAGAATGTCCGCCGGAAAAATATCGCCTGCCGCGGTTTCGAACATAATGTCCAGTCCGTTCTCTTTCGCCAGTTCCGCCATCCGTCCGTAAAATTGATTCGCAAACAAATCGCCGATTGTTCCCCGCCAGTCGCGCAGGAAACGTTTTGACGTTTCGTGGTCTTTCACGACATAACCGAACACCGCAGGCAGATATTTCCGCAGCGGATAGCCGGTTTTCGCGGCAAACGTTTTTTCCAAGCCGTCCGTCCACGTCTGCGTTCTACATTCCCAACTGTCGAGGAGCATTCCGTTGAGCAAGCCGTCTTTCAGCGGGCCGTCCTTGCCGGACAGCCGTCCGATATAAGCGGCGAAATGAGCATCGGGACCGCTCTGCGATAATTTGTTGCATTCCCAGCCGGTTCCTTCGGGGGGAGCGGGTTTGTTTTTTTGTTTGGCGTTGACGTGTCCGATGCGCAGCACTGTCCATTTTCCGGCGGGCTTTTCCCAAACGAGTTCGCCGGTTTCGTTCATTTTTTCCGAAAGGTCAAGCACCTTATCAATATCGATAAACGCTGCCGGCGATTGTTTCGGATGTTCTCCGTCCCGGACAATGCGGCGGAGCGTCCAGCCGGCTTCGGCTTCCCAGTTGTTTTTCCGTGCGGCAGACCAGAGACGCAGAGAATTCAGGTTCATCTCGCCGCTGCGGCGTTTTGTGAACGTGATGCGGAATGTCTGCGCCGTTGTCTCATCACACGCCAGCGAAAGTGTCCGGTCATCCTGCCAATTGCTGGACGGCAGGTCAAGGTCAATCAGGGTTCGCGTTTTCTGATTCGGCAAAAGGGCTTCCGCTTTGATGTGAATTTCCGGCACGGCGCAATTCGCATGCCGCATACTGTTAATGCTCGGCAATTCAAGCGTCCGCAGCGTCACCGCTTGAGAAAAGGCGACTTCAACCCATACCGGTTTATCTTTATCGTCCGAAGTCAAAAACGGCAGCGGTTTTCCGGCGGTATTGCCCGCAAAACATGTGTTCCATGGAAACTTCTCAAGATTGCTTTTGACGGAATCCGGCAGAAGCGGTTTATCGTCATCTTCAAGCGGAGTCGGAAACGCAAGAACGCAAATGTCACGGTAATCGGAATTTGTGTCGGCAGGCGGATTCGGCAAACGGACAGAAACCGGTCCGGCATCGGCTGCGGCTAAATCTGTCCGCTGCCAATACAAATGACGCATTGCATTGGCGGGTTCAATCCAAGGGCCGCCGGACATTGCCCAACCGGGGCAGTTCTGCATACTGAACCGCAAACCGAGACGTTGACATTCTTCGGCGATGTGTTTGACGAGGTCTTCCCATTCTTTGGTGAGCATTTTGACTTGCGGCCGGACACCGGGCCATGCTCCGCCGAATTGACCGTGAAAAAGGCGGATGCCGGCGATTCCGGCTTCGGCGAGGGCTTCCATATCGGCGGTAATGCCTTGGCGGGCGATATTCCCGCCGATGAAATGACAAAAGGTTTCGGGATAATAAATCTTCGGCGGTGCTTTGAACAATTTAAGGTCGGCGGCACCGAAAGGGCGTTGGAGTTCTTCTTTCGGCGGCACAACCGGCGGTATTTCTGCCGGAAGAAAAGAAATACCGGCAGCGGCAATGAACACAAACGTCAACGCAGCAATGAACAAGAAAACAGCAGCGGAACGAAACATTTGATAACGGGAAAAGGGGCTGAAGGGTGTTTTTTTATTGCAAAATAAATCATAAGACAGCACTCAATGACTGTCAATAGCAATGAACAATGCCCGAAAATGTTACAAATTATCGTATCGCCTTGTGTGTTTCTATTCAAAGAAAAAGTATCGGCTGATTCGGTTTTTGAATGCCGGCGAATCAATATGAACGGTTGTCCGGTGTTCACGTCCGATGTACGGGAACAGGTTAACGGCTTCGATACGTTCACGGAATTCAGGGGCGATCATTTGCCATGGCGGTCCTGTCCGTCCAAGTGCCTGTACGCGGGTATGTCCGCGGTACACCGCACAATACCAGCGCAAAGCCCTGTCTTGAGAATTATATGAAATGAAAGTTTTTTCGGCAATTTGCGGAATGTTTTCCTGCCGGTGTCCCGCAGCAAGCCCGTACTGATCGATGGCGGCTGCCGCTAAAACCAAATGCAGCCGCATATCTTTCGGCATATTGTCCTGCGTCAGCGATTCGCAGGCGTGACCGATTATCCGGCATCCGAAACTGAATCCGAAAAGGCAAACCTTACTGCCCGGCGGCATTTTTCGGACAAATGTATTCAGCATTTCCCCGTTGCCGGCAGCAACCGGAATTTTGTGCTGAATGTCAATCCGCGGACGAATAAACACCGGTTCGGAAAGCCAATCCCAGAAAACAATCCGGCACGCTTTTTCCGCACCCAATTTTCTGACAAGATGAAACCCGGTTTCTGTTGTCTGGTCTGTGGGCGATCGCCAGCCCGGTACAAACACAATGAGGGGCAATTTCGGGTTCTGCGTCTCCAAAAACGCGGCGGCATCGGACGGTTTCCAATAACCATTTTGCCAACGGAAAAATCTCATGTGCTGCAAGGATTTTTCCTCCGAGTGTTTCGTTCCGGCAGTACGCGTATCAATTCGCCAGATTTCCTGCGAAATATCCTGATTTTCCCCCGAAGCAGCCGCCCGAACAGGAATACTTAATAACGCCGGTACAAAAGTCAACACAAAAAAAACAAAGGATGTCTGAATCAATAATCGGTACACAGGTTGGTACATGGGAAACTCCTCAATTCAAAAAACATGCTGCTTTGTCCGCATCACACGCGAGGCAACTGCGGACGAACCGAGCATAGTATAACCAGATAAAATGGCGAAGTCAAATAAATTGGGCAAGAAAATAAAAATAAATTCCGTACGAACTTCGCGGTACATTCGATAAAATCGTTAAAGTTTTCCTGAACCGCTGCCGATCTGACCCGAAAGGAGTTGTTTTATGCGGAACGGGATACTGAATTTGATGCAAAAAAAAAGAGTGCCGGCGGTTTTCGCAGTCGTCTCGGCGTTGACGTTTTCAGCATTCGCCGCAGCCGGCCCGTTTGATTTGCTCAGACAACCGGCAGTCAACGCAGAACCCGGCAAGGAATATATCCTGACCGAATCAGACGGGCCCTACCTTATCTACGTCGGCAGATTTTTCAATCAGCCCGGCAGACAGCAAGCCAATGATCTCATCTACGAATTGAGAAAAACATACCGCTTGAATGCATTTCTCTATGAACATTCATTCGTCCATGACATCAATCAGGATTTTAAGAACATCCAGCGTTCTGATTCGCCGGTGAAACTAAAATATCTCAAACAGGACACGGTCAAAGAATATGCAGTGTTGGTGGGAAATTTTCCGTCAATGGAAGATAAACGGTTCAAAAACGCCCTTGCTGAAATTAAGACGTGCCGCCCTGCTTCGATCACCGTAAAAACAGTCAATCCTCCGTTTGTTAATTCTTTCGGATTGTTGAATCCGATTTTACCGCCGGAAAACCCGCGCGGAGTTGTCGATAAATTTATCGAATCCATTAACATCAACCGTCCTTATACGCTGCTTCGGAATCCGAAACCCTATACCGTGCAAATTGCTACGTTTAGCGGCAGTAAAGTGCTGATGCGGCAGGACGAAGCCGATAAAATTCTCAAAGGAGAGGGACTTCCCGCTGCAAACAAGATGACGAATTTGGAAAAAGGAGAACGGGCGGCGGTTGCGCTTTGTCAGGCATTGCGCAAACAGGGGATCGAAGCGTATGAATTCCATGACCGCTATTCCAGTATTGTCACTGTCGGAAGTTTTGACTATTACGGACGACAAATGCCGGACGGAACGGTCGCGATGGATCCGCAAATCCGGCAGATTATCCAAACGTACCGGGGACAAGAAATCGTCACCGGTCAAACGATGACTTATAAACCGGTGATTATCAACGGAGCGGAATGTGATATGCTGCCGAAAGTGATTGAAGTTCCGCGGTGCCGGCGGCATTGAGCGAACTTGTGTTTTGTCATCTTTTAATTATGGGTACGATTACTGTTTATCCGATACCTTCTGCGGTTGAAGCCCAAACATTGAGCGGAGCCGTTGCTGTTGTCATTGATGTTCTGCGGGCAACGTCCGTGTTGACATTTGCTGTCCGATCCGGCGTGAAAGAGATTATTCCGGTACTTAACGTTGCGGACGCAAAACAACTCCGGCAGCAATTTCCGCCGGAAAGTGTTTTGCTCGGCGGTGAGCGGTTCGGTCTGCCGATTGACGGATTTGATCTCGGCAATTCTCCGCAGCATTACACGCCGGAAGTTGTTGGCGGAAAAACGCTGATTTTTACGACGACCAACGGCACTGCGGCTATCCACGCTGCCGCAAAAGGAACAAAAACTATTTTTCTTGCATCGTTTCTCAATGCTGCCGCTGTTATTGAGCGGATCAAAAATGAAGGAAACATTGTGATTCTTTGTGCGGGAACTGACGGCCAAGAGACCGAAGAGGATTTGCTTCTTGCCGGCTGCCTTACGGCTCGGCTGATCCGGCAACAAGGTTTGCAGCGGTTTTACCGGCTGAACGAGACCGCTGAAAAGGTTTTGCAACTTTGGCAGGAACCGGCGGCGGCTGATTTAATCCGGCAACTCCGGCAGAGTACCGGCGGCGAAAATCTTATCCGTATCGGTCTTGAGGCGGACATCGGGGTTGCTGCCCAAATAGATTCGATAGACGTTGTTCCAACGGCAGCAATTCTATGTGAAGAGGCGGCACGGACCTACGTCCGATTTGTTTAACATTTTACCGCTTCGGATTTTACGGGAATTGCCGAATGATGGCAATCACAACGAGGAGTCTGACAAACGTGAAGCCCAAAAAGGGCGAGAGAGCCGCAGGCATTCTCCCGCCGTTTCGGACAAATTTGCCGGCGAACTGTCAAATCATGTATATTCAGCCAGTCGATCCTTGCCAACCCGATCCTTTTCAGGTATACTAAAAATGTTTCTCCCTTTTCACACGTTTTGTTAACATTTTCCGCTTTCGATGAACGATTTAAGGGTTTTTTCCGGCAGAGCGAATGCCCGTTTAACTGATCAAATTTGCCGTTATATCGGTATGCAGCCCGGTCTGATCACCATCGGCAACTTTCCTGACGGCGAGATTCAATGCAAAATTGATCAAGATGTCCGGGGGAAAGATATTTTCATTGTTCAGCCGACTTGTCCGCCGGTCAATGAATCCCTGATGGAATTGTTAATCCTTATCGAGAGTTTCAAACGAGCCAGCGCGTCCCGAATCACCGCCGTCATTCCTTATTTCGGTTACGCCCGGCAAGACCGGAAAGATGAAGGACGCGTGCCGATCACCGCCAAACTCGTCGCCAATCTGCTGACCCGCGCCGGTGCCAACCGGATACTGGCAATGGATTTACACGCCGCTCAAATACAGGGCTTTTTCGATATTCCGGTCGATCATCTGACCGCAGGACCGGTGCTGGACAATTACGTTCTGTCTTTGCATGTCCCGCGGGAAAACTTGGTGGTTGTCAGTCCTGACGAAGGAAGTATTAAGCGGGCAGCATCGCACGCCAAAGCCCTCGGTTGCAGTTTGGCGATCATTGATAAACGCCGCTACGGCAATAAAGTCGAGCAAGCCAACCTCATCGGCGGTCCGATCGAAGGGAAAACCGTGATTGTCTTTGACGACATGATCAGCACGGCAGGGTCGATCTGCGGGGCGGCGCATCTTGTCAAAAAACACGGAGCGGAAAAGATTTACATCGGTGCCACCCATGGCGTGCTGTGCGGAAATGCAGTCGAAAATCTGAAAAATGCACCGGCGGAACATGTCATTTTGACCGACACCATTCCTTTGCCGGAAGAAATCCTGCCGAATTTGAAACGGTTGAGTGTTGCGGCTCTGCTCGGTGAAGCCATCAAACGGATTCACAACAACGAATCAGTCAGTCTGCTGTTTGACGATGCGCAGTTTTGGTCGGGGAAGTGAAACGGCTGCTTTCGGAATATCTCCGCCAGATTTTTGCCGCTTCATACCGTATTTCAGAAGACGATGCTGTCAGCGGTTCAAGAAAACAGGAATGGTTCCACGGATCGGTTTTTTTCGCCGCCGCAATGAGAAGTTCACTCCAAATATCCGTAACACCGGGAAAATGCTGCCGGGTTATTTCGCCGGTCTTCGGATGCCGGACTTCCATATCCCGCTCTTTGACCGAATCGATCAGCGGAATTAAATCCTCAACGGACGTATTTTCCATTTGTCCCAGCACTTCGGCAGCGGCGCAGCGCAGCCGGACTTCAGCGGCTTCATTCTTAACAAGTTGTTTCAGATATTTTGTAACAGAATCATCACCGTCCCGCCCCATCAGAATAGCGGCATTGGCACGGAGAATCCGGTGTTTTTCCCCTTTATACTTACTGCTGCGCAAAAACACTTCGGGACTGACCCGATGTTCCGGCGGCACAGCGCAAAGTTTGTCCACACCCCGATGCATCCACCGCCATTCAGAAGCCGAACCGTCCGCATATTCGAACCGCTGATTCTTTTTCTTTGCCTGCTCTTTGGCAGACATATTGAGTGTATTGATTTCATCCTGCCGCTGCCGATCCGCCGTTTGCCGTTGACGGTCGGCTGCCGGTTTCCTGCCGCTGTCGAGATAATTGATCATGGCCAGATTTTTGACCCACTGGTTTTGTGACAGGAGTTCCGCCTGTTCCGCTTCGGTCATTTGATGTGCATGCTCCGGTTCGAGCAACGTCTCGTCCTCTTCTTGAGCAGGTGATATTTTCTCTTCATTTGCGGCGGAAAGGATCGTTTCGGGAACAGGAGGAACGTTTTCCCTGTTTGCAGCGGCAAGAAACGGATCGGATTCATCAAACGGCAGCCGGACAGCAGAGATTGTTAACAGAGAGCAGCCGCCGAAAAACAGCGGCATCAACAGCATTATCAGAAAACAAACCCAACGTTTACCGGTCATACCGGTTGAATCGTAGCGATTTTCCGGTATTCAGGAAAGATCACTCGGCGTTTTTTTGAGTTTTTTAATAGACCTGTTGCAAACCCGCCTGCCTCCCACCTCTTGCGGGTTTTGCCGGTTGTGCTAAAATTGCCGCCGTTGATATTTTTGGTAATTTTTTCCCCAAGTCATGCTCTACATTTTCCTTGCCATTATTGTTTCCGGTGTTGGCATTCTTCTGTACTTGGCTTACCGTGAGAATGGCGTTGATGCACAAATCGTCCAAACGTCCGTTACCATGACAACGGCAGTACCGGAACAGACTGTTACAAATATGTGGAGTTGAATGGCGGACGAGAACTAGGTCGTGTTGACGCTAATTTTTCAGATAAATGACGATGTTTGCGAGCGCAATAAAAGCGTTATAGGTTTCATCGAGTTTATCGTATCGGGTGAACACTCTTCGGAACTCCTTTATTTTACGGAAGTTGCG